>ONVJ01000198.1 GCA_900321265.1 uncultured Eubacteriales bacterium | reverse complement strand
TTTGAATTTCGACATTGCGTAAGAGGCGATGTTGCAGAAGAAGAGGCATCTTCCCTCGGCAAAGGCGGTGTTGCCGACACCGGTCGACGAGGCGCGCAGGCCGTCGTTCGTATCGTTGATGAACCCGAAGAGCTTCTCCTGAACGTCCTGCATCTTTTCTCCGAAGAAGACGTCGGATTCGGTCATCTGTCCGTCGAGGGCGGTGTTGACCGCAGTGATGCCGCAGCCCCATACGATCGGCTGGGACTGGGTGTTGGCGCATACGAAGCCGTAGCGGTCGCCGTCGCTCTTCTTTCCGTCGCGGTCGAGGTCGTCGTATGTCCCGGCAGAGAGGGAGATCATTTTGTCGAGCGTCCATTCGCCGCTGTCGACGAGCCTGTAGATGTTTTCGGCGCCGATCTTGAAGTCCTCCGCCAGATCCTTGTTGAAGTAGACGACGTCGAGGTTGTGGAAGAGCGAGAGCGAGATGTCGCCGGAGCAGAAATAAAGCTTTCCGCCGATGGTCGACTGCTCGGTCAGCGTCTTCGGCCACCAGGGCTTTTCAATATCAAAATATTCGGTCGCCAGCAGGTCCTTTGTGAGGCCCATGTAGGCGCACATGGCGGTGGTGCGGCTGTAGGCGGCGAGTATGTCGTATTCGCTGCCGTTGCCGGCGGAGATGTCGCCCTTGACGGCGGTGGTGTAGGCCTGGTAATCCGAGCTGCCGCCCTTCGTCTTCTTTACGCCGATCAGGACGCCGAGCCGATCCTCGACGCGGATGTTGCGGTTGAAGACCGACTCGTCGATGATGTCACCGTTCAGCTGCTCGACTTTGAACTCCTCGTATGACTGTCCGTCCCAGGCGAGGATAGTGATCTGTTCGCCGCCGAAATCCATCTTTTCGGGCAGATCGTCAAGCAGAAAGCCGCCGGCGTCGGTCCGGACCGGCTCTGCGGTCGTCCCGGGGACCCCGGTCGCGGCGGTCGTGCCGTCAGCAGAAGCCGACGTGTCCGCCGGTGTTTTTCCGCCTCCCGAGCAGGAGGAGAAGAGAATAGCGGTCAGCAGGATCAGGGCGATGACGGTCGGTACGGCCGCCTTTTCTTTTTTCAAAATCATGCTTTTCATATAGATTTACCTCGCATATTTCCCGTTTTCCGGCCTGCCGGCTCAGCCTTCCGGGGAGAGTCCCCGCAGACCTTCGAGGACCTCCTTCGCGCCGTCGTGGACGTAGCCGACGTCGTTCCCGGCGAATATCATCCCGGCGCCGCGGGCGAGCCACTGCTTTATGACTTCGGGGACAAAGCCCATCGAGACTCCGAAGAGCTTCCCGTGCTCCTTCATCTTCCGGCCGATCAGGTCGTAGACCGGCATCATGTCGGGGTGGTCCACACGGCCGATGTGTCCCATCGACGCCGACAGATCGTTAGGCCCGACGACGAAGGCGTCGATGCCTTTTACCTCAAGTATCTCGTCGAGGGCGTTCACCGCGTCGATATGCTCGATCTGGATTATCCGCCACATCCTCCGGTAGATCCGGTCGACGAAATCGGTCTGCGCGATCCCTCCGTAGTCGAGGGCCCTGAGCGGGCCGTAGCCTCTCTCGCCGGCGGGCGGATACTCGCATGCCGCCACGGCGGCGCGGGCGTCGTCGGCAGACCGGATATATGGGAAGATGATACCCTCCGGCCCCATGTCGATCACCGGCTTTGCCAGGACCTTGTCGTTCCAGGGGATCCTGACGAAGGCGGGAGTGCCTCCCGCGCGGGCGGCGATCAGGTTGTTCTGCAGGCTCTCGATGCCGATGGCGGTGTGCTCCATATCGATCCAGATCATGTCGAAGCCGGCAAGCGAGAGGGCCTCGGTAAGCGGCGGGGCGCCGCAGAAGACGTGTGTTCCGAAGAGGACGTCGCCCCTTTTCAGTTTTTCATCGATCCTTCCGAAGTTGTACATTTCAGACCTCCGCGCAGAAATAGCAGATCATTTTTCTGTTCCATGTATAGGTGACGTGCAGCCTGCCATCCCGGTATCTGACCGAGGGGTAGGCGAAGGTGCCGTCGCCGGTTGCGATCTCGGTCAGGCGGGAGAAGGAGTCGCCTCCGTCCTCCGAGACGAGGACAGACAGCGGCGTGCGCTTCCCCCAGATCTTTCCCTCCGGAACGCCGACCGGATTGCAGACAAGGAATATCCTTCCGTCGGGCGAGACGTCGAGGTCGATCCCCGAGTTGTTGTTCTTCACCGCCGTGGCAAAGGCGGGGCCGAAGCTCCGGCCGAAGTCGGTCGATTCG
>ONVJ01000007.1 GCA_900321265.1 uncultured Eubacteriales bacterium | reverse complement strand
TCTTCCGAGCCTTGCGAGGATCTCGGCGCAGGGCATGTCCCGGTCGATCTTAATATCGGCGAGCTCGCATACGCTCTCCGACCCGATCGGCAGCGGGAGGGCGAAGACGAGCTTCGGATGCGGGTTGAAGCCCTGAGTATACCAGACCGGCAGATCGGCTCTGGCCAGTATCCTGCCGAAACTGCGCTGAAGGTCTAGATGAGATATGTACTGCAGCGCGCCGGTCTTTTCAAAGACCAGCCTGACCGTGCGCGGCTCGGGGAGCGGCGGATAAGCCTCCGCTCGGGTCTCTTCCCGGATATCTTTTTCTGCAGTCATTTTCTGCCCTCCGGACAGCATATGTCCTTGCCGCCGAGACAGTTGGCTCCGCAGCCCGAGCACTGCTCGCGGCAGGAGGGAGTCGTCTTTGCCTCGTAGGCCTTTTTTCTTTCGCGGAGAAGGAATTCCTTCGTCACTCCGCAGTCGATGACGTCCCAGGGCAGCACCTCGCCGGGATCCCGCCGACGGTTGGCGTAGAAGGCGGTGTCGATGCCAGCCTCGGCGAAGACCTCCATCCAGGCGTCGTATGAGAAGAACTCGTCCCAGGCGTCGAACCTGAAGCCACGGGCGTGAGCGATCTCAAGCGCCCGCGACAGTCTTCTGTCCCCCAGCGCGAGGACCGCCTCGACGTGCGAGACGCAGGCGTCGTGATGTGTGAACCTCACCTTTCTGCTCTTTATGCAGCTCGCGATATACTTGTTCTTTTCAATCAAAGTCTCTACAGTATCCTGCGCCTCCCACTGGAAGGGAGTGAAGGGCTTCGGAACGAAGCAGGAGACGCTGACGGTGACGAGCGGCGCTCTTTTGCTGTGTCCCGGTGTCCTGTAGAACTCCTCGACCGTCTCTTCGGCCAGCGCCGCGATCCCCGCGAGATCCTCGTCGGTCTCGGTCGGCAGTCCGTTCATGAAGTAGAGCTTGACCTGCTCTTTTCCGGCGGCGAAGGCGATCCCGGCCGATCTCATCAGGTCGGCCTCGGTGACGTTCTTGTTGATGACGTCGCGCAGCCGCTGAGTTCCCGCCTCGGGAGCGAAGGTGATCGAAGACGACCTTACAGAGGCCACCTTCTCCATAAGCTCCCGCGAGAAGGAATCGATCCTGAGAGAAGGCAGCGACAGCGACACCCGCTTTTTGTCGGTCCACTCGATAAGACCGTCGGTCAGCTCGCGCAGCCTTGTGTAGTCGGAAATCGAGAGCGAGGTCAGCGAGATCTCCTCGTATCCGGTGTTTTTATATAGTACCTTGGCCTGACGGAGCAGCGTTTCGGGGGATTTCTCCCTTACCGGGCGGTATATCATCCCGGCCTGGCAGAACCGGCAGCCTCTGATGCAGCCCCGGAAGACCTCGAGCATTATCCTGTCCTGCACGCATTCGATATAGGGCATGACGACGCTCTCGGGGAAATACATGGTATCGAGATCCTCGACTATCCGCTTTCTGACGCGCTTTGGGACGCCTTCCACGTTCGGCGTATAGGATCTTACCGTGCCGTCGGGATTGTATTCGACGTCATAGAAGGCGGGCACGTAAACGCCTTCGATCGTCCTCGCGGCCTCGATGAGGAACTCGCGCTTCGTCGCGCCGAGTTTTTTCATCCTTGCGTAGAGCCTGACTATCTCGGGAAGCATCTCCTCCCCTTCTCCGATATCGAAGAGATCGAAGAAGTCGGCGACCGGCTCGGGGTTGTAGGAGCAGGGCCCGCCGCCGATCACGATCGGATCCTCCTCGCCGCGGTCGGCGGCTCTAAGCGGAATACCCGACAGGTCCAGAACGTTCAGAACGTTCGTATAGCACATCTCATACTGAAGAGTTACGGCGAAAAAATCGAATTCTCTCGCCGGCTGTCCGCTCTCGTGCGTCTGAAGCGGGATATTCCCCTCCCGCATCTTCTCTTCCATGTCGGTCCAGGGGGCGAAGACCCGCTCGCACCTGATGTTCTCCTCGCGGTTCAGGACTCCGTAAAGGATCCTCAGACCGAGATTCGACATTCCGATCTCGTATGAATCGGGGAAGCAGAAGGCCACCGACACGTCGACCGAAGCCGGGTCCTTCAGGATCTGACCGAATTCTCCTCCTGCGTATCTGCCCGGCTTTGAAACCGAACGAAGCAGCTCGGGACTGAAGCTCATATCAGCCTTGCCTGCCTTTCTCTCATTAGTCTTAGTCGTTGTCGGTCTATGCGCGCCGCCCGGGCAAAACCCTTCCGAGATCCGCATTTTCCGCATTTTTTTGGGGCTGCCAAAAAGTCCTACTTTCGGGGCAGCCCCATATGGTTGGGTTGTTTTCGCTCCTTCGTCTCCGGGTCAGGCAAGATAGAATCTCGCAATCAGGACAGAGGGAATGACCGAAAGAACGCAGAAGAGCAGGATATATGCCGCGGACATCCCGACTGCCGCTCCGAAGAGTCCGAGAATGACCGACAGCAGGACCCCTACGACGGTAAATCCGGCCATGATCAGATAATTGAGCTTGGCCGCGCTGCGGTAATTGCCGCATCTTCCGGCGGTCTCAATGAGCGAAAGCCACTCGTCGCCTCTCGAGAGCAGCCCGCCGCTGACTCTGCCCTTCCCCGATCCCGACTGACCTGCCGCGTCACCCGACGCGCTGCCGTCCCGGATAACTTCAATATCGATATCGGCGGCGCCTATCATCGATCTCACGAATTCGGTGTTTATGTTGGGATCGACGCAGTGGAGCTTGACGGATATCCGTCTGCCCCTGAAGCTGTCAAGCAGCTCGGTAAAGGATTTGCCGGGGTTGTATTCCATATACAGCCTTACGACCTCGGTCCCGTCCTGGGCGATGTGGAGCACCGCTCCGCGCGGGGTGACAGAGAGGTAGCTGCCGTCGTCGCAGCCGTTGCAGACGATGCTGTTCTCAGACAGGAAGTCCCTGCTGCCTATGATATAATGCCTGCCTCCGGCATAGGCATCGATACCGCCGTCGGCGACACGGTTAATTACGACCTTCCTTCCGTCATCGGTATCCGTCTCCTCCGAAATGCGGTTGAAGGCGGTGGAGATCGTTCCGCCGATCTCGGAACAGATGGCGGAGGTATCGGTCATGACCGAGTAGATATCGGCATCGGGCGAGCACATCCGGACCCTCCCTATCTTCAGAGAGCCCTCGCCGAACATATCGGTCTCGTCGAGAACGATCGATCTGACCGGCGCGAAATCGGCGGTGTCGGTCTCATGGAGAATGACGGTCGATCTTCCGAAAAGGCCGAAGCAGAAGCTGGCGAAGGGTATTGCCTCGGCTATCACCGCAAACGCCGGCAGCGAGAACTGCAGCGTGACGATGAAGACGTTCATAGCCTGACCGAAGCCGCTGTCCTTCTTGGCCAGAGTGATGATCATCATTATGAGCGCGAGCGCGACGACGGGGGCGATAATATAGTTGAGGATACCGTATTTGCGGTCGGTGCGGTTTGAGCGGATAAAGAAACCGTCGGCAAAGCTGCCGCGCATAAGGCGGTAGGAGCCCGCTTCCGAATCCGCCTTCTCTATCGTCGTCACCGAATCCCAGGAGGAAATGCTTCTGAAATTCTCCGCCTGGCGGAAGAGTTCTGCGGCGTCGGCCAGGGCGGTCATAAGCAGGCAGAAGGCAGCGGGCGAATTGTAAAGGGCAAATCCCTTCTCGGGAGACGCGATCGCGATGAGGATATCATAGAGCGCGGTCAAAAGGACCACGGTCGCGGTCAGGGAAGCCGGTATCGGCCGGGCTCTGACTATGCCGGCGAGTCCGAGATAGAGCTTTTTCAGCGAAAATGCGGCGCAGATCAGCAAAAGCTGAAGAGAGATCATGATGTTGACGACCGGGAAGGTCGCTGCCTCAAGCGCCCCGCCGAATTTCTTCGAGGCAAGATCGAAGACGGCGCAGAGAATGAAGAACAGAAGAGTTCCGCCGAGTCTCACATACATCTTGCGCTTGTCGCGGTCGAAATCTGCAAGTATCTTTCCGTTCTGAGATCTGTCCTTATATTCT
>ONVJ01000196.1 GCA_900321265.1 uncultured Eubacteriales bacterium | reverse complement strand
GTGGATCATATATTCGATCGGGTCCCCCATCGGGGCGGTCTTGACCATGGTGATGACCGCCTGCGGAATCACCCCCATATCAAGCAGATGCTGGCGCAGCGCGCCCTCCGCTCCGACCTCGGTGATCCTCGCGTGACATCCCGGCTTAAGTTCGGTAAGCTTCATTTGAGTTAATCTTCCCTCACAGTGTGATTTGTTTCTATGTCGAAGGCATCCTCGCCCCGGCGTTTCAGCCTCCGGATCAGATACTCGCAGTTAATGATCTTCTCGGCGATGCTCCCGGCGGAAAAATAGTAATGATTCGCCGCCTCGTAACCGATCTGCGGCCTGCGGAGCATGACGCGGTAAACTTTGCGCGCCAGGCTGAGTTCCCTTTCTGCCAGATCCGCCATCCTTGACGCCGGACCGGGATCGGACGGATCGGCCTCCCCCGCCCGGCGCTCGACGATGAAGAGAGCCTGATTGAGCGAGGACTCAAACAGGGCGCCGCATATGAAGGCGACGTCTTTGAATTCGCAATCCGGCATGCCGTCGAGAAACGCCATCCCTTCGCGCCATCCGTCCGACAGCTTTTTCAGCTGATCAAGATAAACCTCTTCCGGATATATTCCCCGCCACCTGTCAAGATCGTCAAAGGCGTAGCAGGTCATCGTGGCCTTGAGCCCTGTCGGATGCTCCCAGAGGAGGTTTGACGGCCCGGCGTTCTGGGGTCCGCGGTAGAGCACCTCGATATTGAAGGGAAACTCCGCGAAGGCCTCGCTGAACCTGTCGGCCGCGCGTCTTACGCAGTCGGCGTATTCTCCGTACGATGCCCTCAGGATTTCGGTGTAGGGCAGCGGTCTTTCCTCATCGAAAAACGACGCGGCTGCGATCCTCAGATTGTCCGACGGCCATCCTCCGAGCGTCCAGGAGAGCTGAAGGTTCCCGACGCCCTCTGCCCTCAGATTTTCAAGATACTTAAGAACGTTCGGAAAGACCGGAACGTAAGGGGCGGTAGACGCCTCCCAGGTCGTATTTATCTGGATCTTCGCGCTTGTCCCGTGACAGGTGCGCCTCGCCTCGCGCCACGCTTCGACGCTTTCGGCCGACGGAGGTATGTTCGACAGCGTATAGTCGGACACCCTCGATCTAATCCCGCCCTTTTCGATCTCCATCATCTCTTCGGCGGTGTTCTGGACGATGCAGTTCTTTGAAAGAAGACCGATCGCGCGGAGTCTCTCCTCCGCTCCGAATCCCCGCCAGGCCCAGGTCCAGACTATCGTCTTGATTTCCGGATCGACCGAGTGCGCGGTGTCGGCGATCAGGCTGTTGAGCTCGGCAACGACCTCCTCCCGCCTTCTCAGCCTGCATCTCGGGCAGGTCTGAGCCTCCTGCTTCGCGTGCGAGTAGCAGTTGGTGAGATTCTCGGAGGCGGATATCGTAAAGAATCCGCCGAGTCCCGGGCAGGATGTGCAGATCTCCCGGACGGCGCCGGCGATGTAATCCCTGACCGCGGGATGCGAGGTGCAGAGGCAGGCAAGACCGCCGCGCTCGAAGCCCTTGATATCCGGATGCTTCTCAAAGAAGGAGAGAGGCATCGCGCGGGGCTCGTTGAGATAGAGATAGACCTTCAGCCCATGCCTTGCGCAGAGGCCGATCAGCTCGCGGAGCCTCTCGATCCGCTTCTCCCTGCCATCGGAGAGCGAGGGATCGAAGGGAAATTCGACCAGCTTGTAGAGGACCGCCTGAAGCCAGATGCCGTTCACGCCGCTCTCGGCGTATTCGCGGAGAAGCCCTTCGGGAAAGGACACCGACAGGTCGGTGTCGAGCGGAGCTCCGTAAAGCCCCTGATATGAATAGATGAATCTGGCGTCAAAGACAGGCGTGCGGTGCCTGACGCCGGTCCGCAGAAAAGGTCCTCCGTTGAAACGCGTCTCGGTCCTGAGCGCGCAAAGTCCCCTGAATATCCCTTCGCGGGATCCCGCGGCGACAGACGCCCCGTCTTCCGACACTTTTATCTCATGATATTCGCCCGGCCTGTCAGAGAGCTTTCGGTCGATCGTCAGCGATATCTTTTTACCGGCACATCCGCTCTTATCCGCCAGAAGGTCGGTATTCCACAACCCGAGGATGTCGTCGCGAAAATCAGAGGCGAAGGAAGCGCACACCGGGTCCCCGGTGCGGTCGTCGAGAGTCCAGCCGCGTATATCCGCGGCTCCTTCGGGGCAGGGGCCGGCCGCGGGGATCATTCCGCGGCCCCCGAAAAAATCAAAGGGAGCGCGGCGCTCTTCCGAATCGAATATCCTGACGTTTTTCTCCATCGCCTCGCGGATCGCGGCGGTGGCCCTGATCTCGGAGGCGGTAAGCGGTCTGGCGGTCACCCTTTCGCAGGCAGGCTTCGCTCCTCCCAGCTTGACAGAGAGAAAATCATCCTCCTTGAGGATAAAGGCAAGCTCATCCTCGCCGATACCGAGCAGCTCAAGGATCTGCTCATAGGGGAGTAGATGCCACACCGCCCTGATTATAGTGATATACCCGCGTTCTCTCCAAAGCCCGGTGTCGCGCTGGGTCCCTAGCGCCATATCCCGCGCCGAAGAGACCACGAATTTCTCGACGCAGCCGAACACCGACGCGATCCTTTCGGCGGGAACGCTCTCCCAGAGGCGGAAGATGACCGCCTGATGGGCGGTCGGAAAATGCGGAAGCGGCGGCTTCATCCCATCCCTTACCGGAGGAAGCGCAAGATGTGTACCGTTCATTTTCATCACCCGGGTCTCAGACCCTTTTTTTTTTTTCTTACATGTCCAAACTCACCTGACTTCTTTACTTGCGTCCTTTGAGCCCGTCGATCTCCTCAAGCAGATCGTATACGGCGTCCTCGGAAAGCACGCCGCGCTTGAGATCCTGCGGAAGCAGTCCGGCCTCGTCGGCTTCAAAGTCGGATCTCCAGTCGTCGCTGCCGTAATAGGCCGCGAGGGCGTCGATCTCGGCCCCGGCATCATCCAGCTCTTTTTGGGCCGCGGAGCATCGGTCGGCGAGAGAGCGCAGCCTGTCCAAGATCGCCTCATATCTGCTTATGCGATCGATACGCGAGTCTTCCCTGTCGTCACCCGATCCGTCACAGGTCCGCGGTGCGTCCCCGCAGGGAGTTTCATCCTGCGTCGCTTCGGAAGCCTTTCCGGGCAGGTCGAGGAAAAGCTCCATGCGGCGCTCCCTCGTACGCATGCCCATCTTCCCGTAAAACCCGAGTGCGGCGTCGTTCCCCTCCCATACGTCGAGCGTGACGTCGGCGCAGCCGAGGCGCTTTGCCTCTCTGCAGACGAATTCAAAGAGCAGACTGCCGACATGCTTCCCGCGGAAGGAGGAATCGACGCAGAGATCGTCGATGAACATCGATACCCCCGGGATCATCGTATTTGAAAAAGGCCGCTCTCTCAGCTGACAGAAGGCGTATCCTGCTATGCTTCCTTCGTCGTCTTCGGCGACGTAAACCGGCCGCGAGTCGTCGCAGAGGATCGTCTCAAGTTCGTCCGGCGTATATTTAACCCTTCCCGGTATAAAAATGTCCGGGCGCAGCTTCGCGTGTATCTCCAGCACCTGGGAAAGCAGCTCCGAGATCCTTCCGATATCCCCGGTAACGGCTCTTCTTATCTTCATCGCCACTCCCGTTCCTCCGATAATCATAAAAATACAGTCACATCATCTGCAAACAGAAACCGACCCGGAAGCGATGAACGATCCCGGCACAGCCAGACACTCCCCTGCCCTGCGCCGTAGGATAAGCAGACCATTTCGTCACCGGCTGTTTTGTTTGTGTTATTATACCACATTATTATTTTGAGAACAAGCGTTTTGTTTCCCTCGAGAGAAGAATAACTGGTCATAGCCTGCAAAGATCCGGAAATAACCGAGGTCCCGGACTTCAGCCATGCCGCCGCCGACCGCTCAGAACAGACTGAAAAAACGAAAAAAAGACGCCCAAGCAAAAAGCGGCTGCTTTTTTGCTTCGGCATTCTTCTTTGTCAGGTATGAGACTGCAAAAACAGCCCGGCCAGATCGCCGGCGATCTTTTCAAGCTCATCCGCTTCTTTCCTGCCGAATCTCGCCAACACAGGTGAATCGATGTCGATCACCGCGACGGTCTTTCCGTCCTTCAATATCGGAACGACTATCTCCGATCTCGATTCGGCCGAGCAGCGTATGTGCCCGGGAAAGCTGTCGACGTCGTCGACGATGACAGTCTTTTTGCTCTCCGCGGCGGTCCCGCAGACCCCGCTGCCGAATGGTATCCTCGTACAGGCGGGCTTCCCCTGAAAGGGACCGAGGTAAAGGACGCCGCCCTCCGCGATATAGAATCCGGCCCAGTTGATATTTTCCATTCCTCCGAGAACGGCCGAGACGTTCGACAGATTGCTGACTAGCGGCAGCGACGGGTCGGTCAGCGCCGAAACAAGTTCGGAAAGATTCCCGTATTCTTTATGATCGATCATCATTTTCTGAAAAATCCGGCGGGAAGATATGCCGGCATGCCCTTTTCATATCTCTGCGAGACCTCGCCCTCTGTGAGCGGAAGAATATAGTCGAAGCAGGCCTTCGTCACCATATTGCCCGCCGGGCGGATATAATCTGACGGCACGTATTTTACCTTCTTCGCCACCCTGGCGACGTCGACGGTCGAATACTCTATCCTGTAGGGCTCGCCCTGACGGATGAAATTCACCATTATCCCGGTGGCTCCTCCGAGCATCGCCCTGACGGCGGTCCTTCCGGCCTCCTCAGACTCGGCGATATCTGTCGCCGACATCAAATATGACGCGCATCTCTGCGGGATGCTGAGGCCGAAGCCCCTTGCCTTGCAGCCCAGCCTCTCCCTGACGACATGCTCGAGATATCTGGCGATACCCGCCAGATATTTGTTCCCGAAGACGTCTGCCTTCCCCGACATGTCGCTGGAACCGGCATACTCGCCGCTTCTGTCCTTCACCCCCTCCGACACGCACACCAGGACTCCCGGGTGCGTCCGGTGGGCTTTCTCAACGTCGGCAAGGAAGGAATCGACGTCAAACGGCACCTCGGGCATATAGACATAGTCGGGGCCGTATCCGTGAAGCGAGGGCAGCGCCGCGGCGGCGGTCAGCCAGCCCGAATCGCGTCCCATGATCTCGACGATCGTGACCGATTTAACCGAATAGACCGAACAGTCCGCGGCGATATCCTGGACCGTCGACGCGACGTATTTAGCCGCGCTGCCGTATCCGGGGGTGTGGTCGGTCATGACAATGTCGTTGTCTATCGTCTTGGGGACTCCTATGAAGCGGGTCCTGCAGGATCTGCTTTCCGCGATCTGAGACAGTTTCTTAACCGTGTCCATCGAATCGTTGCCTCCGATGTAGAAGAATGCACCGACCGAGTATTTTTCAATTACAGAAAAAATCCTGCCGTATGTCCCGTCGCCCTCGGTAGTGCCGGGCTCGGGCAGCTTTATCCTGCAGGAGCCGAGCGCCGACGACGGAGTCGAGGAAAGCAGCGAAAGCTTCTCCTCGGCGCCGTCGGCGAACAGAGACGTGATGTCGACGATATTATCATTGAGGACGCCCTCGATCCCGCCGATCATCCCGTAGATCCTTCCGATCTCCGGAGCCTTCAGGCATTCTCCGATGATTCCGGCGAGTGAAGCGTTTATTGCGCAGGTCGGTCCGCCGGACTGACCTATCATTACATTGAACATAGCACATCCTTCTTTCGGTTTACTGATTATTCGCCTCGCGGCACAATTTCCATTTTATTCCGCCAAGCGCCGAGACTCGTGCCGGTCGAAATCAATCTGAGTTCTATTCAATCCAACTTAAACACATCAATTATCGGGGGATTATCCGGGAGTTTTTCAGCGATATACTCGCCAGACAGGCTGCCGTAAAACAGGAAAACCGAATAAAGAGGATTTCCCTGCTGAGCGCACAGCCGTATGCTCAAAACACAGACTGTAACAGGAAAACTGACGTGACGTTTTTCGGTCAGCATAACATTCAGCGGACCGGAACGGTAACCGGGGATCAGAATGTATCTTAACGCTTTTAACAGACCGTCCTCTCTGTTCATTAAGCCGGATTGAGAAGCAAAGGAGAAAACCGCGCCGTTATCCAGGAAGGAAACATCTGATGAGTCCCCGCTGATATATTGAGATAGTTTTTTTATCAGAGAATAATTCAGATAAGTGTATTTCTCGATCCCAAGAATATGATCGGCGATAACATCACGGTCATAGTTATCTAAAGAATCGCTGTGAAGGATCGAAAAAGGATACGGGTTATCGGATAAATATGAGGAATGAAAACAATTTCCGTGACTTTTATCCAGGCTGTGAACCGTTTCAAACCAGAAAGGCTTAATATCTTCTATCGTCTTTCCGAAAAACCAAACGGTGTATCTGAAAAAACAGTAATTGTCCAAAAGTGGTGTAGTTTCATATGAGATCTCCATTCTCAGTATGTCGGGAATATCTCTTTTGTCTTCCGGGCCATCATTGCGTTTTAATGCGGCAACAAGCTCACCGCGCTTGTAATACGGCATTGAATAATCGACGGCTTTCGTTTCCAGCGGCGCAAAGGAAGCATTATAAACGGCATCTTTCGTTGCGCTGTCCGAAAAGCCCCAGTATGTTTTTTCTGCAAAAGGTGTGGCGTTTACTGACAGTTTATCCGGTTTTTTGAAGCAGTCGGGATTTGACTCATTATACTTTTTATTAAATATATCGTAAAACTTAATGTGCTCATTAACCGAATAAGAAACAACGCAATCATTAATACCCCCAGAAAACAGATCCAAACTGTCTTTTGTCCCGTACCCGACAAAAGTGATGCAAGTTTTTTTAGAATTTCTCATTTCCATCTTTTTGCGCAGTTCTCAAAATACACTCAGGTTCATTTTTCAGGACACTTCCAAAAGTCCTTCGCATATAGATCCAAAATCCTTTCTGCTTTGGCATCAAGCGTAAAAAACACTGCGTCTTCAGGCCTTAATTGTAACGGCTTTGATTTGATATTATTTCCTATACACAGAATATCAATATTAACCCATTTGGGAATTAAACCAATTTGTAAAGTAACAATCTTGTAATCAGGAATACTATCCCATTCAAAATGTAAATATTTGTTTGAACAGCCGTGCTCATCTATTGTTATTCTGTGGAAAAAGTGTCTGTACACAATACAATCAATGCCAAAAATTAAAAACCATATCGAAAAACATATTATACATTTGAATAATAAATCACCTTTTGATAAAAAAAGCCAAGGAGTAATCCAGCAACAAACCAACAACGAGGATAGCACAATATAAATAATGATCTGGGGACAACACAGTCTTTTCATCAAGCGAAGCCGCCTTTCTTATTCAAAGAAATTCCCGAGCTGGTTCCCACGACATCGGTCTGCTCTTTCAATTAATCCTTCCGATCAGGTAGAAGAACGCAACTGCCGGGAGCCGATATAGTTTTGTCTGCTTTCGTTCGGTCAGTCCGAACTCGCAGGGATCTTTCATAATGACATAACCGGGGTATCCCGCATACCGAACACGACTATCCCGTCGGTGTCCGCTAGACGTGCCAAATCATAACGTGACGGCAATGCCGTCCCGATATGATTTGGTGCGGGTAAAATGACTTTAACCTACATGAAGGAACCTTCACTAGAACCTGATGGTAACGTTACTTTGTTGAAACAATATCATCGATTAATTCATTATTTCCGGCGTTATCCTGCCAATTGGTGTATATCTTGTATAATTCATTTTCATCGAAATACGCACATCAACAGCCTTCAAACTACTACCCGACAAGCACGATTCCACTGTCGACAAACCTGGAGAACGAATCTGACGTATAGTCAAGATATGTCGGATCCAAAAAGCCAAATGTGCTGAAACTGTATATTTCCCGAATGATTCCGTCCGAGCCGACTATCACATTGAAAAGAACATTGTTCTCGGCCTTCCACCAGTCAGAAGAAGAAAGGTCTGCGTCCATAGAAACGATGGTGATGTCGTATAAGTCCCCGTCAGGACTGAAACACCATGTCGCAGCTGCGTTCGTATAGCCGAGTTCGCTTTTCGCCAGAAGAAACGCGTCTTCCGCGCATTCGATCTTTCCGTTCCATTGATGTTCAAAGCCGTCTCCTTTGTAGAAATATCTGGTCTCTTCCCAGAGCGAATCATAGCCGGAGAAGAAATAAAGATGGCTAACGGGCATAAAAATATGCGATTCGAACATTTCATATCTGAATCCGAACGGAGCCTGATTATAGATGCTTTCCTGGATCATGTCACGGATCGGACCGGGATCGGTGATGACATACCATCCGCTTTTATTATGGAAAAAGTAGTCTTTGTGTTCCGGTGAATATACAATCAAGTAAATGTCATGCAGTCCGAAGGCGCGGGCGATATCAAAAGAAAAGCACTCTCCGTATTTCGGGACAGATTCTGTTTCGCTGTACTTGATTGATCGGATCATTTGTTTTAACTTGATCGCGGAAATATCGTTATGCAGTTGAAGAGAGAACCCCTGTTCAACTCCTCTGCCTTCGCTTTTGTCAATAAATCCGAATCCGTAGTAAAGTGAATAATCCACAGGGATAAAAGACACCGCTGTGAGAAAAACCATGCTTAGGACCAAGAGCGTCAAAATCAAAACCGGCAAAAAAACATGTGCCCTTTTCACTTTCTCACTCCTTCCTCAAATCAGGGTGTTTCAGCGGTCAACCGTATCTTTGATTTGATTATTGCTCTGCCTGTACT
>ONVJ01000193.1 GCA_900321265.1 uncultured Eubacteriales bacterium | reverse complement strand
GTCGTAGAAGTGGAGGACCTCGAGGTTCATCGATCCCTCATAGCCGGTCTCGGCAAGCGCGGAGGTGAGAGCCTCCCAGTCGTGCGAGCCGAGCATCGGCAGCCAGTGGCGGTCTGCGGTAAGATCGGTGTCCTGCACATGGAGCATCGTCAGCTTTCCGGGAGCGATCCCTCTTATGAGCTCGTCGGCCCTGGTGCCGCAGATCTCGGCGTGGCCGGTGTCGACGCAGACCCTGAAGAGGTCGCTGTCCAGTCTTTCCACGAATGAATTCATCCATTCGGGAGTGTGATGGCGTCCGATAAACCGGGCGTTCTTTTTGTCGTTCTTGAAGAGATTCTCGACGCCGATGTATAGCCCGTATTTTTCCGCGTAGGGGATGAAGCTCCTCATGAACTCAAGATTGATGATGTCGGAGGTCGCGTCGTCCATGTCGAGGGGACACCTGAGCGTATGGATGACCGCCTGGGGGCAGCCGATCCGCGAGGCGTATTCCAGACTGCGGACCACCCTGCGGTAGACGGGGTGGTGCTCACCGATCTCTATGTTGCCGTATCTGTATGCCAGCTCGGCGTGGCACTGAGGAAATACGAGTCCCGCCTTCCCGGCGTACTCCTTGATCTCGAAGGCTAGTTTTTCCCTTTCGGCGTCGCCAAACTCCAGGATGTCGTTGTCGGGAGAGATCCCGTAAAAGGAGTAGTCGATGCCGTCGAATCCGGCTTCGGCTATCAGTCTCATGGCCTCGATGTCGCCGATCGCAGATCTCAGAACGCTGTTGTCGGTGGAGATAATCATTTTTCGTTTATTCCTTCCTTGATCATTTCGTCAAATGAATCGTTACGCTTATATGCGCAAATTATATCCGATTCATTACTCGATGTCAACACGTCGATGCAAAAAAGCACAGAATTGTTTTAAAATGATATCTTGTTGCCAGCAAGTCCTGCAGCTGTTTCACAGACCGACGACCGCCTGCGGTTCAGGAGGGAGGGAGGGAAGGAGTTGCTGTTCCGGTCTCAGTCTGAAAGCCGGGAGATCCGCTCTGCTGTGTATCTGTCATACTCGATGTAAAAATCCGTGTAGGTTGCGTCGGGACAGTAATCAGGGATGATCTTTCCCGAACAGATTTCGACGAATCTGTGAAGCTGTTCATCGGTCAGCCGCGCGGCGTAACCGTATGAGACAAGATATGCGTTTCCCGACGCGTCCCTGCCTCCGGTCAGAAACAGCGGCATCATCCTGTAGGCTCCTACTGCTGCCTCTCTGTAGATCGCGACATCTTTTTTTTCAAAGTCCAGCTCCGAAAGCAGAGCTTTCAGGGCATCTTTGTCGATCAGTCTTCCGTACCAGTCAAGGTCCACAGACTGATAAAGAGTGCTGTTGAATCCGAGATAATAATCCGCGGAGTTCTTAATGTACAGGAAATCTCCTGAAGACAGAAATTCCGGGTAGGAAATATCCGCCGCCGCAGCGAAGATGTCGTCCCACAGTTCATCGAGGATCAGACTGAGTTGCCGCATGTAAATACCGTAATATTGTCCTTTGCGGTCCACAGCGGGATCAAGCCTCGGAATTAGCATTTCCATAAGTCGCTGTCTCATCGATTCCGCGGCCACCGAGTCTGTCCCCTGATTGAATTGTTCATAGAAGGAATCGAGAATACCGAGCAGGCGGGAATAATGCTCCGCGGCTTCAGCATCTCCGGTCTGTTCTGCGTATTTTTTTTCAAAGAGATACATATCCCGCATTTCATCGTCGGGAGACAGGTATCCGGTCAGTCTTCTGACGACGTCGTTTGCGATCTTTCTTGCGAGCAGACGTTTCCAGTTGTCAGGAGTTGCTTCTTCATACACCACTACGTCTAGCTCCAGGTCGACCGAATCTTGCAGCATGGAGTATCTTTCGTTGAAGGCGTCCTCGGTGATGCCGTTCATAGTGTCCCGGAGTCCCCCGGGAGTGATGAAAGCCTCGCCCGAGGTAAATTCCAAATACGGAATGACCGCTTCGGCAATGTCGGCAAGCATGCCGGGGGATTTCATCAGATCAGAGATCTCATTATAGTTTCCTTCGGACATTCCGGGCGTCAGCCTTTTTTCCAGCACCGCTACCGAGAGATACCTGCCGAGAGCGGTAAACCGTTTTGTGTCTGTTATCCGAATCGGATTTCCGTCGAGCCTGAAAAAGGGAAGCACGGTCTCGAAATTATGGTTGAATGCGTTGACGATATCCGAAGTCATGTTGTAAAAAACAAACGACTCTTTTTCTCTGAGTTCGGGGATCGAAGCGAGATAGGCCTCCCGGTCAAATGTCAAATCTCCGTTCCTGAAATATGCCAGCAGAAGTTCTCTGCCGTTCCCTCCGATAAACAGGCACACGGTCGCGTCGTCGCACTCCGAAAGCTGGTTTTCGAAAGCCTGACCGACTTCGACGGCGCCCTCATCGCCTGTAAGCAGATCCCGGCAGAATACCGTCCCGCGGCGGTCGTAATAATATACGAATCTGCCGTCTCTCGAGCGGACCAGGGCGTCCGGCGTCCCGGCTGTCAGCGCAGATGTTTCTCCTGTGATCAGGTCGCGGAAGACTCCGTCCTCAATGACTCCGCGCTCAAAGGGAAGGGTAGTGTCCGCGATCTTGTCCGGATCTGCCGGAAGCGGCCCGGTTTTTTCCGGATAATAGCAGACGGTCCTGCCGTCCTGTTCCATGATGACAGCGGTACGTCCGTCCCTGTCATTCAGCAGCGCGAGACGCTGTCCGTCAATTAAGTATATATCTCCTCTGTCTACCGAAAAAGCGGTTTTTCCGTTTCTGGCCGTGAATGAGACTGTCCCGGTCTTTTCAGCCAGACCGCCCGCGGGAGTCTGCATCATGTCTTTCGGTACTGCGTCGCCGAATACGGAGTAGGAGTTTTCTCCTGCAGTATAGACCATGACCGTGGAGGCGGCATAGGTGGGGTAGAATTCTCCCGTGGCGCTGTTGTATTCCGCTCCGAGGGGATAGTAGGGGACTTCGGCGATTACACGGGTGTAACCGTCGGAAATAATAATATCAGAGGCAAGTGTGAGATTGGCGTCTGCTTTTTCGGGAGTCCCGAGAATCCCGCTGAAGCATTCGGGGACACCGGTATGGCTCGCGTCGAGTTTGACCGCCCTGCCGCTTTTGAAATCAAATATAAAGACCCCGTAGGCCAGAGTTTTGTCGGCGTTCGTGAGGGTATAGAGACATTTATCCGGATCCGTGCCGTATTCAAGAACAGATACCGATGGGAGCGGAGACTTGGATCTGCCTTCCGAAAAGGCACGGCGGTCCGACTCGTTGTCCATCTTTCTGTAGAGTTCCGCATAAATATCTGCCGCTTCTCCGGAAAGGAAAGCGTCATAGCTTATCATTCCGCTCTCGATCGCGAGTCTGATGCAAGCGTCTGTATAGTCGGGATCGCCTGAGACGGCTTCTCTGATCAGGCATGAAAGACAGACGATTTTGTCGTTCTTAATGTCGTACCAGATGCTGTCGCAGTCAGCGTGATCGCCTGACCTGAGTCTGACACGCATGAGATCGTTTCCGGAAAAACCGCTGATCCTTGTGTACGGCGCGACAGAGACTGTCACCGTGTCCGACAAAAGAACTTCCTGATCTGGTTGGAGTGCAGTTGAATCGGCCGGAGAGGTGAGCAGTAGGAAGGGAAGAGCGGAGCCCGGTTTTTTCGCCGATGCTTCTTCGGCTCTGAACACGACCGAGGTCAGATGCAGTTCTCCCGTCTTCCAAGGGGCATCGGCAGGCTGAGGATCGACGGTTGCGCGGCCGCGCAGGAGAATGAAGACGGAAAAGATAATGATTGCGACGGTAAGTGACAGAGCCGCCGCCAGGGCTGCCACCCGGAAGCCGGTGCGTTTCAAAGGCACCGGCGTATTATCTGCGGCTTCTTCGATATAGGCGTCGTCGATGTCCCTCAGCGCGATATCGAAAGCTTTTGAGATTTTCTCTTTTTTTTCGTTTTTGACAATGAAGCTGTCTGCGTTTTTTTTCACAGTCGGATACCTCTTTTTTCCAGCAGTTCCGAGAGCGACTTTTTCATTCTGGAGAGGCGGACCGATACCGCTGTCACGGAAAGACCTGTTTGTGCGGAAATCTCAGAGATCCCGGCTGAAAACCAGTAGCGTTTTAAAAAGATCAGCCTGTCAGTTTTCTTTCTTGACGCCAGAAAATCATTGAGCGCCGAAGCGAGCGCCGCGGGGTCGATCCGTTCTTCGGGGTCGTCCGACATCAGCTCGTCAGCCAGCTCATCAGCGGGAAGGACAACAGCGCGCCGCAAGGCGGCGTTCCGGCTCCTTACCCGGTTGCAGGCAAGATTTCTGACTATCTTCAACAGATAAGCCGACAGCGGCGCCGGCCGTGCCGGAGGGATCGAGTTCCATGCCGCCAGCAGCGCGTCGTTGACTATCTCGCCTGTGTCCTGTTCGTTGCCGCAGAGCCTGAAAGCAAGTCCCCGCATCTTTTCTCCGTAGGATTTCTCGATCTCGCGCAGTCCCTGCTCGGAACGGTCAAAGAGCAGAGAAATGATTTGTGCGTCGTCCATAATAATCCTCCGGAAGATAAATGAAAAAAGTGTCTCTCTGTAAGATATCTAACCTTTTTTCGGAAAATCTTACAGTTTTTTTGCTTGCGGATAAAAAACATCAAATAATTCGCTGTATCCTGCTTCGGTTACTGCCGCCTATCCCGCGGTCGGGTCGTAGGGCAGCGTGATCTCGACCGCGGTGTCTTCGTAGAAGTGGCGGACGACATAGTCGGCGGCCCGGAGCTGCTTTACGAAGGAGCGCGAGGTGTCGGCGTTATCCTTCGTTATCGTCCAGAAAAGCACTCTCGGCTTCGCCGTCTTGTAGAGCCAGAGCGTGCCCGTGACGTTGAAGCCGTGGTGGGCGACCGTCATGATGTCGCCCGAAAAGCCTCGGGCGAACATCCTGGTGATCAGGTCGGCCTCGCCGCCCCTGCAGTCGCCGGTGAAGACCGTCTCCTGTCCGCTCTCGGTCATCCTGACGATCAGGCAGGAGTTGTTCATGTCGTATGTGGTGTCTGATTCCCCGGCGGCGTTCTTTCCGGTGAGTTTGACGTCGCCCAGCTCGTCGGGGGTGAAAAGGATCTCGAAATCGGTGCCCGACAGGGTGAATTTCTGGCCCGCTCTCAGGCAGAAGACCTCCGCTCCGAGCTTCTTTGCCGCTTCGTTGAGGGTGTTCTGCCTCCCGTTGAGCTCCGACGCGCCGTATATGCTCTGCATATCGACCGACACAAGGTTGTACATGACCGCGTCGCAGACGATCTTTCCGCCGTATTTCGACGCCAGCGGAGCGAGACCGTTCATATGGTCGGGGTGGGGATGGCTGATTATGACCGCCGCGATGTGTATCTTCCCGTCGGAAAAGCGGTTGTTCTTCTGCATGTAGTCATAGATCTGATCGGCGGTGGCCTCGACTCCGGTGTCGTAGAGTAGATACCTGCCGTCGCTGAGAGTGACGATGAAGCAGCTCGCGTGCTCCTTCGTCGTGTCCTCGATCTGAAAGAGTTTCACCTTGCCGGTCCGCTCTCCCGACGGAAGCTCCCATACCGGCGTCGAAGGCGCCGGCTCCGAGACGATCCTCATCTGGTGCAGAGAGGGGAAGTAGCCGACCGACAGCATCTCCCCCTCCTTCAGGAAGGTCCTGTATATGTTCGAACTGAAGGAGTTTTCAAATACCTTCTCATATGAGAGCGACAGGAGCTTTTCGCAGTATCTGTCAAAGAAATCCCCGGTGACGTTCCGGAAGCCGACCTGCGAGCAGCGCTTCGAGGTGTCGCTCCCTCCGGTCGGCTGGACATAGGAGGCGACGGCGCCCTCGGCAGGCGGGACCGCGACGGGCAGCTGAAAGTTTGTCTCGCTGCAATAAAACGCCTTGGCGAGTTTGACCGTTCCGTCCGATGAGGAGCGGAGGATATACGCGGGAAGATTCGCCGCCGCGGCGCCGTAGGACTTTTCGTCGAGCGCGTATACGACGAGCTTGCCGCCCGATCTGCCGACGCACCAGCTCCCGTACCGGGCGAACGGGTAGGCGTCCGCCGGGATGCCGTCGACAAAGCAGCCGATCACTATCTCGGCATCCGATGAAGCTCCCGTCGTGTTCTTCACCGGGAGATCGATCCCGAGCGTTTCCTTGAGCTTCAGTCTTATTGTCTCGGCCGCCGTCCGCTCGGCGCTGCCGGGGCCTGCGACCAGTGAGCATACCGGTATGCCGTTCTCCGCGATGATGAAGTCACCGGTTTCATCCGCGGGGACGGCCGATGTCAGGGACTGGGTCCCGGAGGTGCCGTCCGGGGCAGTACCGCTGCCCGGAGGCTCTGTCTGAGTCCCGTTTCGGCATCCTGCGACGGCGAGAAGCAGAGCGGCAAGGAGCGCCGCGACCGTCAAATGTTTTGGTCTCATGTCGTTTCCTCTTCAAAGAAAGGCCGGGGCTGTCGCGGGCCCGTTCCACGGGCGGGTGACAGCCCCGCAATCTCTGTACGCCTCTGTCAGACTCTGTCCGACTCGGCGAAGGGATCTGTGTCGTTGATGTTCATCGGGATCAGCCTGAAGGAGAAGCTGAACTCGGTCTCGGACAGCCTGTATTCGGGCGACAGAGCCGGTCCGCAGGAATTTGATCCTATCCCGGCGTGTCTGTAGTCGAGATTTACGCAGGTCTCCTTCATCGGGACGAGTTCGTAGTCGTGAGCCGTCCGTGTGAGCTGCGCCGGGGTGAAGTGCGAGCAGTTGAATGAGAAGCTCTTTCCCTCGGCCGTGCAGAGGAGTCCCTGGCCCGAGAGATCGGTGACGGCGCACCATTCTGTGTCGGCGTGAGCGCAGTTCTCCTGAGGCCTGACGTAGTGCTCGAAGTGGTCGCCTACCGCCGTCTCAAAGAGCCCCTGGCGGCTTGCGAGACGCTTGTCGGAATAGCTCTCTGCCGGTCCGCGGCCGAAGTATCTCAGCTTCTCGCTGCCGGCGGGCATGAGGAACTCGACGCCGAAGCGTGGCAGCGGAGGCTGGCCCTCCCTGACTTTGACCTTCATCACCGCCCTGACTCCGCCCTCGGCGAAGAAGGTGTAGTCGATCTCAGCCTTGAGTATCGGGCGCAGGTATGCGGTCCCGAGCGATATCTCGGCCCTGACCGACGCCGTCTTGGCGCCCGCCGAGGTGAGCTCGCAGCCGTAGCATTTTACCGAGGTCTCCTCGTATCCGGCATTGCGCCAGTCGGCCTTGATCCTGCGGTCGTTGTCGGTGGGGGCGCGCCAGACCGTCGGTGCGACGGGAGAGGCGAGCATCTCGCGTCCGCAGTGCTTCACCGATACGAGAAGTCCCGAGTTCCGGCTCAGAACATATTCGGTGTCAGACGCGGTAAAAACAAAGCTGTCGGGCCTTGCCGCGGTGAAGATGGGAGCCTGCTCGCGCATGCCCTCGGCGATGTTGTACAGTCTTCTCTCGCTGCCGGCGAAGGCCTGAGCCGAGCCGACCTCGTATCCGGCGTCGGCCCATTCTGTCGCGAAGCGCTGCCTTACCGAGAAGTTGACGTAGCATCTGCCCTCGGCCTTTACCGGGGCTTTGGCGGTGTAGAGCTTCGATCTGCCCGCCGGCACCGCCAGACTTTCCACCGTCCCCCCGCATACCGGTTTTCCGTCCTTTTCGACCGTCCAGCAGAGTGAGAGGTCGGACAGAGATGTGAAAAATCTGCGGCTGCGGACTCTGAAGGAGAGCTTTCCGTCAGAGAGGCTGACCTTCTCTATCGCGAAGGGAGCGAGGATCTGCTTGTATTCCAGCATGCCGGTGTGAGGTCTGCGGTCGGGATATACGAGGCCGTCCACGCAGAAGTTTCCGTCGTTCGGTCTGTCGCCGAAGTCGCCTCCGTATATGAAATGAGGATCTGCGTAAATGTCGTCGCCGGTAGCGACCGAGTGGTCGAGAAACTCCCAGACGCAGCCTCCGAAGAACTCGTCGTGAGAGCGGATCGCCTCCCAGTAGGCTGCGAGATCGCCCGGGCCGTTGCCCATGGCGTGGCAGTATTCGCAGAGGAAGAAAGGCTTCGTGAACTTTTTGTTCGCGATATAGTCGAGTATCTCAGATACCGGAGGATACATTCTCGACTCGATGTCGATGAAATCGCATTCCTCGGTCGAGCGGGGCAGGCCGGTCTTCGAATCGCGGGCGTGGAGCCTTCTCGAGATGTCCTCGCAGTGGACGAGGGCGCCGGGCATCCTCGATTTGATATATTCGGCCATCATGCGCTGGTTGTCGCCCATGCCCGACTCGTTCCCGAGCGACCAGAATATCACCGACGGGTGGTTCTTGTCCCGCTCGAACATCCTGGCGGCACGGTCGACGAGCGATTCGGTCCATTCGGGCTCGCGGACGAAGTAGTCCCAGTCGCCGACCGTCTGCATGCCGTGGGTCTCGAGGTCGGTCTCGTCGCAGAGGTAGAAGCCGAGGCGGTCGCAGAGTCCGGGGAGCCGAGGGTCGTTCGGATAGTGGCTCGTCCTGATCATGTTGACGTTGTGGCGTTTGAGTATGTAAAGATCCTCGATCATATGGTCAAGGGGTGTCGCCGAGCCGAGATATGGGTGGCTGTCGTGGCGGTTGACGCCTTTTGCCTTGACCTTTTTTCCGTTTATATATATGACCTTGTCTTTGACGACGACGCGGCGGAAGCCGGTGCGGAGGCAGATCACCTCGTCGCCGCATCTGACGGTGAGGGTGTAGAGGGAGGGCTGCTCGTCGCTCCAGAGGGAGGGCTTTGCCACAAGGACCTCGACCTCGCCGTCGCCGTCGATCTCGATCGACGCCGACGACTCCTCAAGTCCCGACGGGCCTTCCAGACTGACGTCGACCTTCGCTTTTCCGGTGAGCGACAGCTCGAGGCCGATCACTCCCTGCGAGAAGGAGGTGTTGAGCTCGGGCTTGCAGTAGATGTCACGGATGTGGACCTGATCTCTCGAGAGGAGATAGACGTCGCGGAAGATCCCAGAGAAGCGGAACTTGTCCTGGTCCTCGAGATATGATCCGTCCGACCACTTGAAGACGAGCACCTTGACGGTGTTGCGGCCCTGATGGACGGCGCGGGTCACCTCGAACTCGCTCGTCATGTGGCTGACCTGGCTGTATCCGATGAAGATATTGTTCACCCAGAGATAAAAGCAGGAGTCGACTCCCTCGAAGTTCATATAGATCCTTCTGCCCTCGCGGAAGGCGGATCCGACGGTGAATGAGCGGAAGTAGAGGGCGCAGGGATTGTCGTCGGGGACATGCGGAGGATCGACCGGGAAGGGGTACCTGACGTTGGTGTAGTTGGGGACGTCGTGTCCCGGCACCGTCTGCCAGCTGCGGGGCACCGTCATGTCCTCTCCCGCCGCGGGATCGAAGTCTGCCGACAGAAAGTCGGGCAGGCCCGACTCATTTTCGGCAAAGAAGAATTTCCAGTCGCCCGTGAGCGAAAGGAAGCGGGAGGAGGCGGCGCGGCGCTCTGAACGGGCGTCCTCCTCGCGATCGGCGGGGATGAAGTAGGCGCGGGGCTTCTCGCAGCCGAGGTGAAGCGTCTTCGG
>ONVJ01000188.1 GCA_900321265.1 uncultured Eubacteriales bacterium | reverse complement strand
GCCTCGGCGATCTTGAGTATGAACTCATTCTGCTTTACCGCCTCGATCGCGGCGGCGGTATACTCGCCTATCTTTCTCACCGCCCAGGCGAAGACGAGGCTCACCGTCAGCACGAAGGACGACAGTATGATCTCGACCGCCGCGTAAATGAGCGAAAAGACCTTCCCGAAGGTGAGGTAGAGCCTTGACGCCGCGTAAAGCCTTCCGCCTTCGCGGAGACGCGCCGCCGTCATCAGTATCACCGACGAGACGAGCGACACCGCCGACGGCGCCGCGAGGAGCCAGATCAGCGGGATCCTGATGTCTTCGGAGGAGATCACGGCCGCGGCGGCCGCCGCGGGGACGAGGATCAGTATCAGGCAGAGCGTGACCGAGTATCTCCTGCTTATCCCGTCGGTGTCGCGCGGAGCGAAGGGGACCTTACTGCCTGTTATCTCGTAGGGTTTCATCCGTTCTCCTTTCTGACTCCTCAGGCCGCCATTCCTCGCACTCTCCCCTCTCCAGAACGTCGGCTATCCTCTCGGAGGCGTGTCCGTCGCCGAAGGGGCTGCATACCCGGGACATCTTCCGGTAGGCCTCACTGTCATCAAGCAGGAGCCTCAGGTCTTCGTATATCCCTTCCTCCCGGGTCCCCGCGACCTTCGTCACGCCGGCTTCGACGCCCTCGGGGCGGTCGGTCCGCCCGCGCATGACGAGCACCGGAACGCCGAAGACGGGGCATTCCTCGCAGACGCCGCCGCTGTCGGTCAGGCAGAGATAGGATCTCGCCTCGATGTTGTGGCAGTCGGCGACATCCAGCGGCCCGGTGAGGCGTATCGAGCCGCAGCCCGCGAAGGCGGCTTCGGCCTCCTCGCGGACGGCGGGATTCAGGTGGACGGGAAAGACTGCGCGGCAGTCGGGGCGTTCCTCCAGGGTCCTGCGTATCGCCCGGAAGATCCCCCGCATCGGCCCGCCCAGGATCTCCCGCCTGTGTGCGGTAATGAATATCAGCTTTTTATCCCCCGCCCACTCGAGGACCGGGTGGGAATAATCCTTTTTCAGGGTATGGCGGATCGCGTCGGTGACGGTGTTTCCGGTGACGAAGACGGCCGCTCTCTCCTTCCCTTCAGCAAGAAGGTTTCCGGCGGCGCGCCGGGTCGGGGCAAAGCAGAGGCTGCTCATCACGTCGACCGACCGCCGGTTGAACTCTTCAGGCCAGGGCGCCGAGGTGTCAAATGTCCGCAGTCCGGCCTCGACGTGCCCGACGGGTACCCGCATATAAAATGCGGCGAGAGCCGCGGCGAAGGCGGTCGATGTGTCCCCCTGCACGAGCAGGATGTCGGGGCGGACCTCCTCAAGCACCGGCCTTAAGCCGTCTGTGACGCCCGAGGTTATGTCAAAGAGCGTCTGCCGCTCCTTCATTATGTCAAGATCGAAGTCGGGGACTACCCCGAAGGTCCCGAGGACCCCGTCGAGCATCTCCCGGTGCTGCCCGGTGACGCATACGGCGGTCTCAAGTCCCTCTCTCTTCTTCAGCTCGCCCACGAGCGGACACATCTTCACCGCCTCGGGGCGCGTGCCGAAGACGGCGAGTATACGTTTTTTCTTCATCCTTCTCCTTCCCGGCGATCCTTCACCCCTTCGCCCCGCAGCACTTCTTGTACTTTTTCCCGCTTCCGCAGGGACAGGAGTAGTTGGGGCCGGGCGTTTTCTCTTTGACGCAGGGGACCCCCGGAACTATCCGGGCGCCGTTCCCGGGACGGGCGCCGTCGATCCCGCGCGAAAGGCCGGACTTCATCGAATCGGGGATGTCCCCCGAATTCATTATTCCTTCCTCCGGGAAACAGTTTTTTCCGTCGTGTCGCGTCATAGCCGCGATTCAGTTTTTCAGGGTCGTAACCGGAACGACAAGAACACCGTCCTGACGGCGGTATGCATAGTTGCCGGAACCTGTCAGGACCATCAAAAAGGACGGAGCTTTCATTTTCGTCGTATCGATCTTGTTACTCAATTCCTTCAGTGTAGCGGCTCCTTCTTCTATCAGCTTTTCACCGCCGAGTTTTATTTCGATCAGACCGTAAGCACCGTTGCGAAGGTGGACCACTGCGTCGCATTCAAGTCCGTTTTTATCCCGATAGTGATAGACCTGACCATTGAGAGAATCGGCGTAAACACGCAGATCCCTGACGCAAAGGGCCTCAAACATCAGTCCGAACGTGTTGAGATCATTCAACAGATCTTCCGGACCGATTCCGAGCGCCGCAACGGCGATCGAAGGATCGACAAAATATCTTGTGTCTGACGTCCTTATCGCGGTTTTTGAACGCAGGTTCGGATTCCATGCGGTCATATCCTCGATAACAAATATCCTCTTCAAAGCTTTGATATATAAAGAGACAGTTTCTTCGTCCAGCGTTCCCGATTCGTTGGATCCGATATCTCTTGCAATAACAGTGTTGGCTATTTGTGAACCCTGATTTCTGGCAAACGACCGCATCAGTCTGATAACTCTTTCTGGATCTTTGCGAATGCCATCGGCGCGGTTGATATCTGAACGCACCACCCCTTCAAAATAATCAAAAGCCTGTTCGAGAGCAATTTCATCGCGCATCGCGACTGCCTGCGGCCATCCTCCGCGGCAAATCAGAAACGCCAGACGGGACAGCTCTGTCTTGCTCTCTCCGTCAACCGACGGATCACTGAACAGCGCACCCAGACTGACTTCGCCTGTAGAATCTCCCGATTCAAAAAGAGTCATCGGTCGCATTGTCAGCCAGGTAAAGCGTCCGGTCCCGGAGTGAGTGATCTCGGTAGTATCGGGAGGGACCGCAGACCCGGTCAGAACAAACTGTCCGAGTTCATTTCTGTGATCGACTTCAAACCGGATCGCGTCCCAAAGCTTCGGCGCGATCTGCCATTCGTCGATCAGTCGCGGCGTTCCGCCCTTCAACAACCGTTTCGGGCTGACCGATGCCATCGCGACATTCTGATCTTTCGTCTCGGGATCATCCATATACAAAACGCTTTTTGCTATTTGCTCTGCAGTCGTGGTTTTGCCGCACCATTTCGGACCTTCGATCAAAACAGCGCCCTTGCCTTCCAGCTTCTGTTCAAGAATGGCGTCGGCAATTCTCGGTTTATACTTTCCGATCAATCCTATCGCCTCCTTTTTTTCTTAATTTTACCCCAAAAAATCTGCTTTGTCAAGCTTTTTCCGACGATTGGCGCAAATTTAACCCGACGATTGGCCGAATTTTACACCGACAATTGGCGCGTTTTTACACCGACGATTGGCCGGTTTTTACACCGACGGTTGGCGCAAACCCTCTTTACAAAATTGAACGGTGCGACCCGACCCGATCACACCGTTCTCCTTTTTCAACATCCGTACTCGTGCCCCTTTTCTCTGATCACGCCGATAACACTTTCCGCGTATTCCTCGCAGAGCTCCGCGGTCTCGGCCTCGACCATCACGCGGACGACCGGCTCGGTTCCGCTCTCGCGGATCACGATCCTCCCG
>ONVJ01000181.1 GCA_900321265.1 uncultured Eubacteriales bacterium | reverse complement strand
TGCCCAGACGATTTTACCGTCCACCGTGGCGAGCGATACCGGCTGGTCGAGCTTTCTGATGACGTCGGATATCAGCTTTCCGAAATCAGGCTCCTCAGAGATCTCCTTCTCCCCGTTCAGCCTTTTTTCCATCATCAGACGGATCACCGTCTCAGCCGCCGCGCAGAGCAGAACTCCGGTCGCCGCGGCGAAATAGCGGTAGGGGGCGGGAAGGAGAATCACCGCCGCGGCGGTGAGCAGGGTGAAGAAGACCCCGGCAAGCGCGGCGATCAGGTTATACAGTCTGCAAATATCCCGGCAGGGGGTTCTGTCATTCATTGTGACCGCCTCCTTTTTTGAAAAAATAAAAATAAAAACAAAACCGCAAAATAATGTTAGAAAATTATATCATAAAATAAGATAGTTGTAAATGATTTTCGGGCGATTTTTACGCGCTGTCGAATAAAGAGATCATTTTTTCGGGGCGTTTTCAGCAGTCCTCCTTTTTTTTGCGAAAAAAAACACGAAAAAAACGCAAAACCGCTTGCATTTTTCTCACGGTTGTGATATAATTGCACAGTAAATTAGGATGTGTTGTTTCGGAGTGGGCGCAAGTCCACTCTTTATTTGTGAATCGGAAGCGGGTCAGCCCCGCCTGTCAGCCGGAGGGATCGTCGGATGAAAAAGGAATTTTCGGGCGTCGCCGCAGCGGTGTATCCGCTCGCTTCAGCCGCGGCGGAAGCCGCCGGATGCGTCGTCTGGGACGTGGAATTCGTAAAGGAGGGGGCCGACAGGGTCCTCAGGATAACGATAGACACCGACAGGGATGGCGGCATCGGCATCGAAGACTGCGAAAAGGTCCACCGGGAGGTCGACCGCATGCTCGACGAGGCAGATCCGATCGAGGGCAGCTATATGCTTCAGATAACCTCTCCCGGGATCGAACGCCGGCTCACGATGCCCTGGCATTTCGCCGCCTTCGCCGGCAGCGAGGCCGAGCTCAGGCTCTTCTGCCCGCTGAACGGGAGCCGCAGGCTCAGAGGAAAACTTCTGGGATATGACGAAGCCTCCGACAGGATATCGGTCGAATCGGGCGGAGCCGAGATCAGCATACCCTCTTCGTCGGTATCGTCGGTCACCCTCGTCTACGACTTTGATTCCGACCCCGCGTTCCGCAAAACGAAAGACAATTAAGCGCTGAATTATAAATTGCAGAAATCAGAAAGGTGTTTTCCAAGATGAATTCCGAATTCTTCCATTCTCTTGAGCTTCTTGAAAGGGAATACGGCATCTCGCCCGATTATATGATCGCCAAGACCGAGGAAGCCCTCGTCAAGGCCTGCCAGAAGGAGTACGGCGGAAAGAACAACGCCGGACAGAACAGCGATCCGGTCATCCGTGTCGTCACCGACCGCGCCAAGAAGGATATAAAATGCTATCTCTGCAAGGAGGTCGTGGCCGAGGTCGACGATCCGGTAACTCAGATCTCGCTGACCGACGCCAAGCTCGTGAACCGCAGGATGACGATCGGGAAGACTCTCGAGACCGAAGTCAAGACAAAGAATCTGCGCAGACTCTCCGCGGGAGCCGCCAAATCGGTCATTATCCAGGCGATCAGAGAGGCGCAGAAGGAAAACCAGAAGAAGGAATTCGAGGACAAAAGGGAAGAGATCATCACCGCGACTGTCACCAGGATCTGGGACGATACCGGGGATATCGAGGTCACGACAGGTACCGGGACCCTCAAGCTGCCCTATGAAGAGCAGATACCCGACGAGGAGTTCGATATCGGCGACAAGATCATGATCTACTTCAGCGAGGTAAAGCACAGAAACGGCGAGAACGACATCACGATCTCGAGAAAATCTCCAGGATTCATCAGAGCCCTCTTCAGGCTGGCGATCCCCGAGATCTCCGACGGCACCGTCAAGCTCAGGCATATCGCCAGAGAGGCGGGATCGAGGACGAAGGTTTCGGTATGGTCGGAGGACGAGGAGGTCGATCCGGTAGGCGCCTGCATCGGACCTCACGGGATCAGGATCAACGGTATTCTCGACGAGCTGGGCGGAGAGAAGATCGACGTCGTCCGCTGGTACGAGGACAAGGCGGAATATATCAAATCGGCGCTTGCCCCGGCGGACGTCATATCTGTCGAGATGCTTGACGAGAAGTCGGCGCACGTCGTAGTCGCTCCCGATCAGCTCTCGCTGGCGATAGGAGCGCAGGGGCAGAACGCCAGGCTCGTGGCAAAGCTCACGAACTGCAGGATCGATATCAAGACAGAGTGAAAAGCGACGGATCCCGGGCAAGGATCCCGGAAAGAAGATGCGCGGGATGCGGCGGCAGGTTTCCGAAGACCGACCTGATCAGACTGGTCAGGGGAGAGGACGGGCGCGTCGCGGTGGACAACCGGATGAGAGCTCAGAGCCGCGGAACATATGTCTGCAAGGATCCCGCATGCCTGAAAAAGGCTTTGAAATCGGGAAGACTCGTCTCTCAGATCGGAGCGACGCTCGACGCCTCCTCCGAGGAGGCGGTAAGACGCGCGGTGACGGGCGAAGAAACCCTCTCCAAGGACTGACGGCCGGAGCAGAATGAAGAAGATACCAAGATACCTGAGTACTCTCGGGATAGCGGCAAGGGCCGGAAAGACGGTCACAGGCACCGAAAAGGTCTGCGAGGCGCTGAAGGCGGGACGGGTATTTCTCGTGGTGGAGGCCGCCGGAAATTCCGGCGGGACCCGGAAAAGACTGTCCGACAGATGCTC
>ONVJ01000174.1 GCA_900321265.1 uncultured Eubacteriales bacterium | reverse complement strand
ATAATATGGTGTTTTTTCTGGCAAAAAACGAAAAAGATCGGCAAATGTCACGGTTTCCCGGCCGTGACATTTGCGGGGCTGTTAAAAACCTAAGGTTTTTAAACAGCCCCTTGTCTCATGTTACAGAAGCGGAGCTGCCCGGAAAACCGGCTTTGCAGCTCCGCTTTTATCTGTCGCCCCTGTAAGAATATCAGGTGGTGGCGGGAATTACTTCCTCGACAATGAAGTAGACAACGACCTTGTCCCCGTTGACAAGGACCTTGTCGCTCATCTTGGTGCTCACGCCTTCACCGGTGGCGGTCATGACCTCATCGTTGAGCTTCCAGGCAAACCGGTACATCTTGACGTTGCCGTTGTCAAGATTCTCCTGCTTCGTGCTGATTGTACGGTCGCCGAAGGTAAAGCTGTCAAAGTTTCCGTCGATGTCCTTTGTAAAGGTGGCCTCTCTGAGTGTGCAGAGCGCCTGGACGACCTGCTCGGCCGTGGTGGTCTCTTCGATCTCAAGATCGACTGCTTTGAGGAAGATGACTCCGGCATCGTCATAGATCTCGACGGTTACCTTGGGCTTCTCGGTCTTTTTGCCCCCGCAGGAAGCCAGGCAGAGGCAGATCATCAGAGCGGCGATCACTGCCGCAGCGATTCTCGTCACGGTTCTTTTCATCTTTTTTGTCCTCCGGTAGATATTTATTATAATATAATTTCGAAATCGGGATATGCGACCGGCCCTTTCCGGTCAAGATGATTATACAACACAAAAGGCAGTTTGTCAATATCAAACTGCCTTTTATTGATAATTCGGATGAGTTGTCCGGCCCCGAAATAAGGATCTCAGCCGGACGGGAAGGTCCCTTCGCGGAAGAAGGTCCCGAGAATGCCGGTGCACTTCAGGAAGGGAAGCGACACCGTCCCCGTCAGGGACGAGCCTGATGAGGCAGCCCTCTCGGCTTTGATCCTGTCGACATTCTCCCGCCATTTCGCGTAATCGAAGTGTTCAAGACAGGTCGAGTTGAAATGTACCGTATTTCTGGTATAACCTCTCTGATGATATACAGTCTTGCCGTTTACGACGGTGGCGTAGTTGAGCGAATGATAATAGGGCACCAGCTGCGTTCCGTATGGCCTGACGTCATACGGAAGCTCCATATAAGAATACTGGGCATCCTGGATAGGGATGTTCGTCCTCGCGTTGAAGTCCCTGTTCACCTTTACGAGAGCCACCTGAACGATGTTCTCGGGAGGACAGAAATCGCATGCTATGCACTTTGTGACGCTGTCGTAATCCACCACTATGTGAGTATCGCAGTATGACGTCGGCTCGGTCCCTCTGATGAAATAGCCGGTCTCGCTCCTGTCTCCTCTCGGATCGAGGGCGCAGGCGTCTGAACAGAGCTTTCCGGAATCCTTGCAGTATGTGCACTGGACGAGGTTCGGCGATATTCCGAAGGTCTTCAGAGGTTCGGTGGAGGTGAGATACTTCTGATGGAGCGGTATCATTATATCGTCCCAGAGCGGTATGCAGGGGTTGGAACCCGTCAGCGTCTTGGGATACTCATAGCCGTACCAGATCCCGCAGATGTAGTAGGGCGTATATCCTATGAACCATCTGTCGTAGGAATCTCCGGCGGTACCCGTCTTACCCGCCACGTCGATACCCGTCAGCTTGCCGAAGGACAGAGCCTTTGCGGTACCTTCTCTCGTTACGTTGGCGAGGATGAGGTTCATGACCGAGGCGGTCTCCTCCTTTATCGCCACCTTGCCGCTGTAGCCGTTCTCAAGAATAACGTTGCCCTCGCTGTCGGTCACACGGAGATAGGAGTGGGCGTCGTTGAATATCCCGGCGTTCGGGAAGATTGAATATCCGGCGGTAAGCTGCCTGAGCGAGATTCCGTAGTTGAGCTGCCCGAGTCCGAGTGCGGCATAGCCTATATCGGTCACGGTTTTTCCGCTCGCAGTCTTCTTTGCTGCAAGGATATCGGTCATATGGAGCGTCTTTGTGCAGTAGTTGTAGGAATTCTGGAGCCCGTACATCGACAGGATCTTGACCGGGATCGTGTTCAGCGAGTGAGTCAGGGCATAGTAGATGTTCGTCAGACCGCGGTAGGAGTTTCCTCCGAAGGTCTCGGCGTTCTTGGGCCATCCGGTCGCGGAGGCTACAAAATCGAACGGAGAGTCCTCGATGACTGTCGCCCAGTTTATCAGACCGCTGTCAAAAGAGGGTGAATAGACCGAGAGCGGCTTGATAGCCGATCCGGGAGGGCGTTTTGTCATTGTGGCAAAATTCTGGACACGGTTGCCGGATTTTTTTCTCCTCGCGCCGACGACTCCGAGGACGTCTCCGGTATAGGGATCGATCACGATCGCCGAAGACTGCGCGATAAGGCCGGAGGTCGCCTTGGGGAAATTGTTGTCGTTGAGATAGACCTTCTCCAGCTGTGCCTGGACGTCCTCGTCGATCAGCGAGTAGATCCTGAGTCCTCCGTTGTATACCATCACCGACGCCGCCTGATAAGAATAACCCTTCTGCGTCATCAGGTCCGAGATGACGTCCTCGATCACCATGTCGGTATACCAGGACGAGATCCCCTTGGCCTGCTGATCGGTCAGCTCCAGCGTGGAGGAGGGCGGATTCAGGACCAGCTCATGCTTGAAGCTCTCGTTGAACTCGCGCTGGGTGATCAGGCCCTGGTCCAACATCTCGTAGAGCACCGTGTCGCGTCTCGTGGCGTTGTGCTCTGGGAAGATCATGGGATTGTAGTAGGAGGGGTTCTGCGTGATCCCCGCGATCGCGGCGCATTCGAGCAGAGTGAGCTCGCTCACGTCCTTCGAGAAGTAGTTGTATGCCGCGGCCTGTACGCCGTAGTATGTGCTTCCGAAGTTCGCGATGTTGAGGTAGAGCTCAAGGATCTCCTCCTTGTCCTTCTTGGTCTCGAGATCGAGCGCCCAGAAGATCTCCTGGACCTTTCTCTGTATCGAGTAGTCGTCCTCTCCGGTTATGTTCTTGATGAGCTGCTGGGTGAGAGTGGATCCGCCGTAGCTTCCGTCAAAGCCGATGAAGAAATTGACTCCGGCTCCGAGAGTTCTCTTCCAGTCGACGCCCTCATGGGTCTTGAAGCGCTTGTCCTCGATCGCGATGACGGCGTTGATCATGTTTTCGGGGATGCGGTCGTATGTGACATATTCCTGACTGCTGCTTCCGACGATGCGCTCGCCCTCCATAAGGACCGCGGTCCCCTCCCGGTTTATACGGTCGGTAAACTCGTATCTGTAGATCGCGGAGCTCGTCGTGCCCTCAGAGGCGGTGATATTGAAGAGAGATATGTCGACTGTGGTGTCGACGTAATTCTTGATATAGATCGTAAAGGCGCATCCGACTATGATCCCTGTGAGCACGGCGATAAGGATCAGGGTGATGAGTATGTTGAGTATTACCAACATAATCTTGCCCAGACCCGAAAACGCCTTCCTGACAGCGAGCTTTATTTCAGAATTCCAGTTGATTTTCCTGTTTTTCATTTCAGAGCCGAAAAAACGCACCTTTCCCGGTCATTTTTTCATCAATGCCGGAGTGTCCGACCGACGCGTCGCCGCGACGCGAAGATGATTATTATGATATTATATCATAAAATGGTGAACATTGTATGAATTTCCGCAAAAACTTGTATGCACCCGGGGCAGACGTTCATCCGGGAGCTTTGGCGCTCTTTGCGGCAGCCGACCTTACCGCGAGATTCTCTTTCCCCGCGAGCTTTTCAAGCTCGCCGATAAGATAGCCGGAAGCGTCGATCCTTCCCGCCGGGCGATATTGTTTATCATCCGCGGAATAGATGAAGAAGGGCGTATTTCCCTCGAATATCGCCGCGAGATTCCTCGCTTTTTCAGCCTCTGCGCAGCCTGAAGACGGTACTCTGAGATATACTGCGGCAGGCGAAACTGCCGGCGAAGCAGCTGCGTCTCCCGGGGCACAGCGGGAGGACACGGCATCTTCCGCCTTTCCTTTCGGGATAACGGCATGCGTGTCGGGACTCTTCTTCCCCGCTCTCCTTCCGGTAAATACGACGCCGGTCAGATCCTTCTCCATCGCCGCCATTGCCTCGGCGGTGAACTCGGGGATCTGGGGATAACCGGTCCTTTCGGTCTCCTCTGCGGACGCGGCCGAGAAGATATCCAGCTGGCCCGCTATGCCCTCTCCGCCTCTGCCGAATCGTCTCTCGAGCTCCTCATCCAGTACCGCGAGCAGCACCGACCGGGGGATCCCCAGCGAATCGAGAGCGCCCGAGCGGATCAGGGCCTCGGCGGGGCGCCTCGCGGCCGTCCTGTCGGACAGCGCCGACAGAAACCCTCCGAGGGTGGAGTATCCCTTCCCTCTCGCGGCGGCGATATCCTCCGCCAGCCGGTATCCGACACCTCTGACGGCCGAAAGCCCGAAGAGTATCTCGCCGTTACAGTATGAAAAGAGTCCGCCCGATCTGTTGACGTCGGGCTTTGCGACCGAAACACCGAGCTTTTCGGCCTCCGACGCGTAAAGAGCCAGCTTTTCTGGGGAGCCGATGACCGAATTCATGAGCGCTGTCATGAATTCCCCTGGGTAATGCGCCTTGAGATATGCTGTCCTGAAGGTCAGAACGGCATAGGCGACTGCATGGGATTTGTTGAAGGCGTAGGCGGCAAAGGAGGACATCCCGTCAAAGAGCCTTCCGGCCTCTTCCGCCGAAAGTCCGTTCGTTTTTGCCCCCTCGACGAACCCCTCTCTCTCCGCCTCAAGCACCGACGCCTTTTTCTTTGACATTGCCTTTCGGACGAGATCCGCCCTGCCGAGGCTGTATCCGGCAACCGTCACGAAGATATTCATGACCTGTTCCTGATAGATGATGCAGCCGTAGGTCGGTCTCAGGATCGGCTCGAGGATCGGGTGAAGATATCTGACCTTTGAGGGATCCCGTCTTCCTTCGATATAGGCGGGGATCGAATCCATCGGTCCCGGCCTGAAGAGGGCGATCGCCGCGGTCAGATCGTCGATCGAGGCCGGCCTCATCTGCCTGACGATCCGTCTGAGTCCCTCGGATTCGAGCTGGAAGATCCCCTCGGTCGAGCCTGAGGATATCATGGCGTAGGCGGCGCGGTCGGTCAGATCGAGCTCTTCGGAGGAAAAATCCGGTTTCTTCTCTCTGATCAGCTTTTCCGCCTCGTTTATTACCGACAGGTTCCTAAGCGCCAGAAAATCGAACTTGAGAAGCCCGAGGTCGGACACGGTGTTCATATCGTACTGCGTGACGCAGCTGTCGCCGTTTTCGATCAGCGGAAGATATTCCCAGAGCGGGCGGTCGGATATCACCACGCCCGCGGGATGGACCGAGAGGTTCCGGGGAAGTCCCTCGAGCATTCCCGCCAGCTTTATGACCTGTGCGATCTTCGGAGACCGGCACGCCTCCTTCACCGCGGGTACCGAGGCGGCATCGGCAATGCTCAGATCTCCGTCCTTTGGGAGGAGCGAGCAGAGCGCGTCGGCTTCGGCCGCCGTCAGTCCGGATACCCTTGCGGCATCCCTTACCGCGGCTCTCGCGGCGAGTGTGCCGAAGGCGGCGATCTGAGATACTCTCTCGGCACCGTATTTTTTCCTCACGTAGGATATCATCTCGTCGCGGCGGTTGTAGTCGAAATCGATATCGATATCAGGCATCCCGCGGCGTTCGGGGTTGAGAAACCGTTCAAAATAGAGTCCGTATACGACAGGATCGATCCCGGTGATCTCAAGCAGATAGGCCACGAGACTTCCGCACGCGGATCCACGGCCCGGTCCGACCGGGATCCCGGTCCGCTTTGCGTATCCGACATAATCTGCGACTATCAGGAAATAGTCATCAAGCCCCATTCCGCCGATCACCGACAGCTCTTTTTCCGCTCTTGCGGTGTATTCCGCCTCGGTATGACCGGCATACGGTATCATTCCCGCAGATCTCTTCTTACTGAAGCCCGCAAGGGCAAGTTCTCTCAGCCTTGATGAGGAAGTGATCCCCTGAGGCAGCGGGAAGGTCGGGAGCAGCGTCCTGCCGAACCCTATCTCAAGGTTGCACCTGTCGGCGATCCTGCCGGTGTTGGCTATCGCTTCGTGGTATCCTCCGAGTATCCGCTCCATTTCCTCAGCAGTCTTCAGCCAGAATTCTCCTGTCGGAAGACCTGGCCCCGAATCGAGAGTCCTTCCCTCTCTGATACAGGCGAGCGCCGACTGTAACGGCTCGTCCTCCGGACGGAGATAGTGGACGTCGTTGGTCGCGACAGTCCCGATCCCCAGACGTTCGGCGAGAGAAACAAGCTCTGGAAGGAGCTGCCTCTCCGTCGGATCCGCGTGATCCTCAAGTTCGATAAAAAAGTTGTCCCTTCCGAAGATCGACACAAGTTCCGCCGCGACGGCGGATGCCCTGTCGGCATCGCCCGAACTGAGAGCGGCAAATATTTCCCCTTCTCTTCCCCCCGACAGGGCGATCAGACCGGCGGAATGCTCTTTCAGAAGTCCTTCATCCGCCGCTCGAACGCCCCTGATCCGAGTGAGATGAGCCGAGATATAAGAGAGGTTCCGATATCCCTCTTCGTTTTCGCAGAGCAGAACGAGCGATCGCGGAAGAGCCTGCGATCCGTCCCCTGACAGTATTACCGGAAGCTGACATCCGATGATCGGCTTGACCTTTTTCCCGGTGCAGAGACGCCAGAATTCCGCGCAGCCGAACATGACTTCGCGGTCGGTTATGGCGACTGCCGTCTGGCCGGCGGCAATAACGGCGTCGGGAATATCCTTAAGGCGGCAGGCGCCTTCAAGCAGACTGTATTCCGAATGAAGGTGCAGATGACAGAATCCGCTCACAATCTCTCTCCTTTTTCCGGGCTCTCTATGCCTTTCCTTCCTCCCCGGGCAGGGTCCGGATGCTTTCGGCAAGCTCCTCTATCCTTTTCAACCTGTGAGTCAGGCCCGACTTGGATATCGGGGTCATATGCAGGGCGGCGAGCTCGGAAAGCGACGCCTCGGGATGCGAAAGCCTCAGCTCAGCCGTCTCCCTGAGATCCTCGGGCAGCGAATAGAATCTTCCCGCGGCCTTCAGCCTGCCGATCGCGGCAGTCTGCGCCCCCGATGACGAGGCGGTCTTGGCTATATTCGCGATCTCAAAATTCGCCCGGCGGTTTATATCTCCCTTGAACTCCCGGAGCAGCTTCTGCTGCATCGCCTCCATCGCAGACACCTTTGCTCCGCAAAGGCCGAGGAGCGACTCGGCGTCCTCGGAACGCCTGAAGAGGAGCGAACCGTTACCCTTCCGGTATGAGACCGAAGGGCCCAGCCCCTCGCTCATGAAAAATTCCGACAGCTTTGACGTCACAGCGGGATCGTTGATCCTCAGCTCCGCCCTCGAGCCGGCCACGGGATCCCCGAAGCTGACCGATGACAGAACGAGTCCCGCGGTAAAGAAGGTACTGCAGCTCCTGCAGCCGAAAAATGAAGGCGGTTCGGATACCCTGTCGGGATCCGAAAGCGAGGATATCAGCGAGGCAAGAGCCCCCGACATGACGACGGTCTCATAGACGGCTCTTCCGTAGCAGTTCTTTTTTTCGGCTTCGGGCAGCCTTCCGTAGAGCTCGGAGATCAGCGATGAAGCCAGAGCGAAAATCTCCTCCCCCTGAAGCCTGATATAGACAGATCCGTCCCGCCCCGGTTCGGCGTTGACGAGAAGTCCGGCAAGCATCGATCGCCGGCAGCAGGCCGCGGAAGGGAGGCGGGAGAGCAGTTCGCTCCTTATCTTTGCGGTGAAACCCGTCATATGCTTCCGTCGGTCTTTCCGGCCTCGGGAACGAATATGATCTCGCATTCCAGATCGAAGCCCGACGCCGCGGCGACCCTTTCGCGTACGAAGGTGCAGAGCGCCCTGACGTCCGCGGCTGTCGCGCCGCCGATGTTGACGATGAATCCGGCATGCTTTACCGAGACCTCAGCGCCTCCGATCCGGCATCCCTTGAGACCGGCATCTTCGATGAGCTTCCCCGCAAATACGTCGGGAGCCGGGCGCTTGAAGGCGCTGCCGGCGCTCGGGAGATCGAGCGGCTGCTTTGAGATCCTTCTGTTCATCAGATCGTTCATAAGATCCCTGATCTCCGCGCCGTCTCCGGGATTCAGCCGGAATTCCGCCGACAGCAGGGTATACCGCCTGTCCTGAGCGGCGAGACTTGTCCGGTATCCGAATCGCATCTCGCTGTTCCGGACCGTCTTTACCGATCCGGTCGCCCTGTCGAACATCCGGCAGGAGGTCAGCACGTCGGATATCTGTCCGCCGTAGGCGCCGGCATTCATGAATACCGCGCCTCCGACGCTCCCGGGGATCCCGTATGCGAATTCGAGCCCGGTGAGCGAGCGTTCTGCGGCCGCCTTCGACAGCATGATGAGCGGAAGTCCGCAGCCCGCGGTCAGTTCCTCCCCGTCCGCCGAAAGCGACCTGAACCCGCCGGTAAAGATGACGGCTCCCCTGAATCCGGCGTCGTCAAAGACAAGATTCGACGCGTTTCCGCATACGAGATAGCCTGTCCCGGTATCCGACGCGGCTCTCACCGCGAAGAGGATCTCCTCCTCGGACGCAGGAAAAAGGGCGAGATCCGCCGGTCCTCCGATCCTGAAGGTGGAATGCGACGCCAGCCGTTCCTGCTTTTTATATGCAATTTTTTTCTCCGCGATCAGCTCTTCGAAGCGCTCCGCGGGAGTTTTGCTCATGATCTTCATTCCGTTATCCGTAATGATCTGTGTTTTATTATGGTTAGACGGCTCCGGATCTGTTCGACAGGACCGCCACCGGCGTAAGCCCGGCTTCAGCGGTAAGCCCGAACAGCCTGCCGCACACCGGGTTCTCGGTATAAAAATGTCCGGCTGTCAGTATGCTCATCGAGGTGTCGTTCGAGTCGGCGAGGGTATGGTAGCCTATCTCTCCGCAGAGAAAAGCGTCGGCTCCGGCTTCGGCCGCGTCTTTTCTCACCGATCCTCCGGATCCTCCGCATACCGCCACTCTCTCTATGAGCCTGCCGGTGTCTGAGTATTCGACGAAGGGAGCGCCGAGAGCCTCCCTGACCTTCAGGGCGAGCATCTCCGCGGTCAGAGGAGATTCGAGTCTTCCGATCCTCCCTATTCCCTTCTCTCCGAAGCGCGAAACCTCGGAAAGGCTGAGCATCCCCGCCAGTATGTCGTTCACGCCCCCCTCGGCGACGTCAAGCCTGGTGTGGAAGCTCATTGCCGTGATCCCCGAGCGGATAAGGCGGATGACGCGGTCGGATGCGGGAGTCCCGGCGACAACTTCGCGAAGTCCTCCCCAGAGCATCGGATGATGAGTGAGGATGACCTCGCATCCCTCTTCGATCGCCTCGTCGATCACGGCCGAATTGACGTCGAGGGCTATCAGCACCCTCTTCACCTCGCGGTCTGGGTCGGCCGAGCAGGAGATGCCGTCGCAGTCGCCGTCGAGTGAGAGCTCTGGCGGGATCTGCCTGTTCAGATATTCGTAAAACTCTCTTACAGTCAATGTCTTCTCCCCGCTTTCAGGATTCTGTCGAGTCTCCCGGCGCCGCCTGAGGCAGATGCCTTGCAGGAGTATCCCGATAATATTCAAATCTTCTTGATTTTTGGAAAAGAATGTGATATAATACTGTTTACGTCGGGAGCGGCGCCATTTCTTCGCGTGCGGCATCCCGTGATCAATATAATTTGTCTCCGTAGCTCAGCAGGATAGAGCGACCGCCTCCTAAGCGGTAGGTCGGGTGTTCGAATCGCCTCGGGGACGCCACAGAACGACCGGATCCCGTTATGGTTTCCGGTCTTTTTCAGTCCGCGGTCACCTGAGAGTGCCTGACGATGCAGTACTCGTATGCGTCGAGCAGCGCCGACCAGCTCGCGGCGATTATGTCGGTGGCAGCTCCCATCGTCCTCCAGACGCCATTTCCGTCCCCGTATTCGACGAATACCCTGACTATCGAGGCTGACGCGGCGCTGTCGTTGGAATCGATCCTCGCCTTGATGTCGACCATCTTGATACCGGCGATAAACGGAAAGCGGTCTGCGAGCGCGATATGACCGGCTATGTCGAGAGCGTTGACCGGACCGTCTCCCTCTCCGGCACTCAGCGTTTCCCTGCCGTCGATCTCGAATTTGACGGTCGCCGTCCATCTGGACTGAAGCTCCGCCTCAGCCGAGAAAATCAGCTTGTAGTCCTTCAGCAGGAATGGCCTTTCGTATTTTCCCAGCGTTCGCGCTATCAGAAGATAGAGAGATGCCTCCGAACTGTCGAACTGGCATCCGGCCTCCTCCGCCTTTCTGACCGCTTCCAGAGCCCGGTCGGGCGCGTCGGATTCCGGCGGGCAGTCAAAGCCGAACCTGCGCAGTATGCCCGCCATCGCAGACCTTCCAGCGAGTTCAGAGATGATAAGACTGCGGCTGTTTCCGACAAGCGCCGGATCGATATGCTCAAATGAGGAAGCGGATTTCCTTACGCCGTCGATATGCATACCTGCCTTATGCCTGAATGAATGTCCTCCGACAAAGGGGGAGCTTTCGTCGAAGCCCAGATTGGCGATCTGGCAGATCTGCCTTGCGGAGGGAGAGAGCTTCGCCATCCTGTCCGCCGGGATGCAGTCGAAACCGAGCTTGAGCTGCAGTGTTGGGACAACCGTCGTAAGGTTGGCGTTTCCGCAACGCTCACCTATCCCCGCGACGGTGCACTGCAGATGTGAGGCTCCTGCGAGCACCGCGGAAACGGTGCAGGCATCCGCCATTCCGATATCGTTATGGCAGTGGATGCCGACGGGGGTTCCTCCCGTGAAACGGATCGCGGATTCGACGGTTAGGCCGATCACGTCGGGCAGCATCCCGCCGTTGGTATCGCAGAGGACGACGCGGTCGGCGCCTGCCGACACCGCGGCTGCCAGCACCCGCTTTGAGTATGAAGGATCCTCCGACCAGCCGTCGAAGAAATGCTCGGCGTCAAATATTACAGTCTTCCCTGCCTTCTTCAGAAAGCCTACCGTGTCCGAGATCATGCGCAGATTCGTCTCGCCGTCGGTATTCAGCACGTTCTTCACATGGAAGAGCGACGCCTTGCCCACAACGGCCGCGCAGCCGATAGAGGATGAAGCCAGTGACAGGAGCGTTTCATCCTCCACACAGCTCATATCCGGCCGTCTGGTCGCGCAGAGCACAGACAGACGTGCGTGTTCGGTCTTGACCGTCTCCGCGAATCTGATCAGCGATGCGGCGGTGGCGGGTCCGAAAAAGCCGCATTCGATATAGTCGACTCCCAGCCCGTCGAGGGCTGAGACAGTCTGTTTTTTTTCATATTCCGAGAAGACCACTCCTGATTTCTGAGCGCCTTCTCTGAGAGTGGCATCGTATATTTCGATCTTCAAGATGCTCTCCCCCTTCGATACGAACTACCGCCTTCCTGCGCGTCTCTCCCCGGGACAGACGCAAAGCGTCGGGCAATGTATTATATTATTTTATCGCATTTTCAGCGATATTTCAATATTTTTTTCATTTGCCTGGGCGCAAAGCCGGATTTAGGCCCTTTTCAGCTCCCGGCTGCGGATCCGGCTCTGTAAAGGATCACGGCTCTGTCGATACCCGCCAGGTCCTTCGCCGTCTCTGATTCAGCTCCGAACCTCCCGGCTTCCGAGGCGATCGCCTCGGCCTCGCCCGCGCCTGCCTCGAATATGAGCAGGCCTCCCGGTCTGAGAAAAGGCTTTCCGCAGGCTCCTTCTCCGAAGCAGAGAGAGAGGATACGCCTGTAGAAGTCCAGTCCGTCCCTGCCGCCGTCAAGAGCGGCCCGCGGTTCGAAGGATAGCTCGGGCGCGAGAGAACCGATCTCTCCTGACGGTATGTAGGGCGGGTTCGAGATCACGGCGTCGAACCCGCAAGCCGGCGAGGCGCGCAGGCAGGCAGTGTCGCAAAAAACGTCGCAAAGACGGAAGACCGACCTGTCTTTGACTCCAAGGGCCCTCGCGTTCATCCTTGCGGCACGGAGTGCGGGGAGGGATATATCGGTGGCGACTGCGGAACAGTCGGGTCTTTCGCAGAGGACGGTGACCGCCAGGGTCCCGCAACCGGTGCCGATATCGCAGAACAGCGCCCCGCGCGGAAGCCTTCTCACCGCCTCACCTGCGACGGTCTCGGTGTCCGGACGCGGGATGAGGCAGTCTCTGTTGAGACAGAACTCCCTCCCGTAGAAAGCCCAGGATCCGAGTATGTACTGGATCGGTTCTCTTGACGCCCTCCTCATGACCGCACCGGCAAACCGTCTTCCCGGAAGCTCCCGGTCGCGGTCCCAGAGCAGCTCATGCCTTTTCACCCCGCTAAACCTTTCGGCAAGCAGCCCCGCCTCAAAGCAGGGATCTTCTATTCCGGCTTTCTCAAGCAATTCCGAGGCCTCTCTGTATGTCACGGCGGTCTCCTTTCCCCGGCACAGTCCGGCGGTCATAAGAGGATGATTGATAAAACGCTGCGCGGGCATCTTGGCGAGCCTGCGGATAATAGCCCGCCGCGAGGCAACGGCGTTTTTCGTTTGTCAGCAGAAAACAGGTTTCAGAACTGCAAAGGCCGAGCGGCAGAGCGCAGATTCTGCGGTGCTGTTATCAGACTGCCTTTTACATCTCATATATTATTTTATACTATTCCGCCGCCGATTTCAAGTCAAAAATCCGCTTTGGGGATCTCCCGGTTGAATCAGGATCAAAAAATGTCTCTTTTATGCGAAAAAGCTTGATTTTTTCCTCAAAATGTGATATAGTTAATGTGTATCAATATTCAGGAGGTATCATCGGATGTTTTTGATTAAGAAAGAGGTCGAGAAGCCCAATTACGCCAAGATCATAGGCATTACGCTCGGCATTATCGCCGCTGTAGCCGCCGTCGGAGCAGGATGCTATTATCTGTTCAAGAAACTCGGCCTTTCCTGCTACTTCTGCAGGAAAGCTGACTGCGAAGGCTGCGACTACGCCGAGGATCTGGAGGATGAAGGGTTCGCGGACGACGACGGCGACAGTGTCGAAGTCGAAGTCGAAGACCAGAACTGATCTGTTCAGCCTTCCGCCTGCGGCAGTTTGAAGCCGGCGGAAAGAGGAGCCGTACCACCCTTATGGGCCCTGGTACGGCTCCCCTTTCCTTTTCCATGGAAAACGATATTTCCGCCGAAACAACAAAAAGGGCCTGTCGGCAAACTCGTTTTTGAGTTGTTCGACACCCCTGCGGCATTTTTCCCTCCGTGATCCATCAGAACCGGAGACTATACAAAAATCTTTTTCACGGCTTCTCCGCCGTGAAAGCCGTGTGGCTGCCCCGAAAGTCTGACTTTTGGGGCAGCCACACAACTGTTTTAGCCTGAAAGGATATTATTTCTTATCCTTCTTTGCCTTTTTCTTTGCCGCGGCCTCCAGTTCCTCTTTTGTGGGGACCAGGGTGATCACCGCCATCTCGGCGGCATCGCCTCTGCGGGGACCGAGCTTGTACACGGCGGTATATCCGCCGTTCACATCCTCGTATTTGGGAGCGATCTTCTCGAAGAGATCGGTGACGACGCTCTCCTCGGTGATATAGGCCAGGGCCTCGCGGCGGCTCGCGAGAGTATTCTGCTTGCCGAGCGTGATCATCCTGTCGGCGATCGAGCTCACTTCCTTGGCTCGGGTCTCGGTCGTTTCGACCTTGCCGTATTTGAACAGATATGTGACAAGACCGCGCAGCATCGCGTTTCTGTGCGCTGTGGGTCTGCCGAGTTTCCTTGCTCCGGGCATTTTTTTCTCCATTCCTCCGCCTTCCGGCGGATCGTTAATAATTTGGCCGGCTGACATGTTTCGATCAACCTATCTCTTTTCTCCCGGAAGGGAGAAGAGCCGGCCGGTTGCCGCTCAATCCTCGTCTCTCTTAAGCGAAAGGCCGAGTGATTTGAGCTTCAGTATGATCTCCTCGAGAGACTTCTTGCCAAGGTTGCGCACCTTGATCATTTCGTCTTCTGTCTTGGTGACGAGATCTTCAACGGTGTTTATGCCGGCGCGCTTCAGACAATTGGAGCTTCTGACCGACAGGTCAAGGTCTTCAACGGTCATCTCGAGAGCCTTCTCCTTCTCGGGAGCCGGCTTCGGATCGATTATCGTCATCTGTACAGCCAGATCATTCAGCTCTACAAACAGCATGAGATGTTCGTTGAGGAACTTGGCGGCGAGTGCGACCGCACCTATGGCATCGATGGTCCCGTTGGTCTTAACGGTCATCGTAAGCTTGTCATAGTCTGTGATGTTGCTTCCGACACGGGTGTTTTCCACCGAATACTCGACCTTATACACGGGCGAGTATATGGAATCGGTATAAATCACGCCGAGCGGGGCATTTCCCTGGACCGAATGCAGCAGTTTGTTGCGATCCTGAGAAACATATCCGCGACCCTTCTCAAAGGTAAGCTCCATGAAAAGGTGAGCACCGTCGGAAAGTGTTGCGATATGATGGTCGGGATTGAGGATCTCTATATCGGCATCCCTCTTAATATCGCCTGCTTTTGCATCACAGGGTCCGGTAACGTCAAGAATGACCGTCTTGGGGCTCTGAGTGTGGAGCTGCGCAACGATTCCCTTGACATTGAGGACAATCTCGGTCATATCCTCGGTAACACCGTCGGGGGCGGAAAATTCGTGAAGGATGCCGTCGACCTTGATGCTGGTGACAGCCACTCCGGGAAGCGAGCTGAGCAGTACTCTGCGGAGCGAGTTCCCGAGAGTGATTCCGTAACCGCGCTCAAGGGGCTCGATGACGAACTTCGCTTCTTTACCGTCCTCAAGGATATTGTTAACTGTAATAACGGGCTTTATCTCTATCATTCCGGTAATACCTCTTTCCTAAAAATCCGATTAGCAGCCATTCGCTGCCATTGTTGAAGAATAACAGGACAATGGGGATTATTTGGAATAAAGCTCGACGATAAGCTGCTCGTTGAAATCAAAGCCGACATCTTCTCTAGTGGGAAGCGCCACAACCTTGGCAGATCCCTTCTCGGCGTCGACCTCAAGCCACTTCGGGGCGTTTCTGCCTGCCATGGCCTCGATCAGTTCTTTTATCGATTCTTTGCTCTTGGCATATTCGCTGACCGCGATAACGTCTCCGACCTTGACCGAATAGGAAGGAATATTGACCTTCTTGCCGTTGACGGTGATGTGGTCGTGGAGTGTCAGCTGACGGGAAGCGCTGCGGCTCTGACCGAATCCCATGCGGTAAACGGCGTTGTCGAGTCTTCTCTCAAGCAGGATGAGGAGGTTCTCGCCGGCCATGCCGGACATCTTCTCGGCCTTGAGGTAGTAGTTGTGGAACTGACGCTCAAGAACCCCGTAGAATCTTCTGACCTTCTCCTTCTCACGGAGCTGCATGCCGTATTCTCTGAGTTTCTTTTTTGCCGCACCGTGCTGACCGGGAGCGGCGGGAACTGTCT
>ONVJ01000076.1 GCA_900321265.1 uncultured Eubacteriales bacterium | reverse complement strand
GTATCCCGAGATGTACAGTGCCGATCCGCGCGATACGCCGACCTTCCGGCTGTAGTCCGTCATCGCGGTCAGGACCGCGCCGGAGGTCAGCAGCAGATCCAGCATACCGAAGAGGGCGAAGGATCTCTCGCCCAGACGCGGCTGCGACGGCAGGCGGCCCTGTGCGGCACCCGATGTCCGCTCTCCGGCCGAAACCTCCATCCCGGTCGGGAAGGGCGTCGAAGCTCTGACTCCGCGGACAAGTTCCTCAAGCCTTTTTTCGATATCCCGGAGCAGCTTTTCCTCCCCGGCCGGGATCCTGATCGCCCCCGCGACACGGCTCATCGCGCGGCGGATCTCATCCGCCCCGGCGGGCTGCCCGCAGGCGGTGCTTTCGGCATACGCCGCAAGAGCCAGACATTCCGCGATCTGCTCTTCGGTCCCGCTTCCGCCGGCAGGATTTGATGTCCTTCCCGCGGCGGCCTCCCGTCCGAAGGAGTCGATTATGTATTCCGCCGCGCGCGTCGCGCCGGCCTGTCCGGCGTTGAGCGCGCTCCCGCCGGGACGCCTGATCCCGTGGGTCCCGGCAGCCTCGCCGACCGCGAAAAGCCCGGGCACCGACGTCTGCCAGTCGGCGTCGACGGCGATCCCGCCGTTGCAGTGCTGCGCAGAGAGGGATATCTCAAGCTGCTCCCGCGAGATGTCCCTTCCCTTCGAGGCGTAGAGTTCGATCGCCGGCGCGTTCATCTTCGCCAGGCGCTCGACAGGCCTGCCGAAGCAGGCGCCGCACCCCGACAGATAGCCGAAGGCCTCGGCAGAGAGCTTTTCAAACTCTATGTCTTCGATGCCGAAGGGGTTTTTGGTGTAATCGAGATACACCCGCCTGCCGCGGACGCTGTGCTCCCGCCATACGGCGAGATCGATCTTCGACGAGCCTTCGGTCCTTGCCGAGTCGAAGGGCCACTGATAACCCTTCAGGAAGACCGCCGACATCGCGTCGTACGCGTCGGGGAAGTATTCCGAAAGGAACTCCTTCTCTTCTCCGTCCTCACCGACCGAAAAGATCCTCGGCAGGACCTGCATATATGTCCCCGAAACGTTCCATCGGGGATCGGTCGAGGCGAGCCCGTACTGCCACTCGGTCATATTCTGCAGCGACGCTCCGGCGGCGATCGCGAGCCCGGTCGATCCGGTCTGGGATACCGGATAGACGCTGTCGGCGTATATCCGCGCCGGCCCGCCGGTGGCGAGAATAACCTTCGGGGCGTCGAAAAGTACGAATTCGCCGGCGTCCCGGTCGGCGCAGAGCAGACCGGAGACACGGCCGCCCGACGTCAGCACCCTGACCGCCGTCATTCCGTCGAAAAGAGGTATCCCGAGCTCCGCCGCGCGGCGCTCGAGGGCCTCCGTCATCTCCTTCGATGTGAGCGGCCCGGCCGACGACGCCCTGCCCCGCAGATCGTGGTCGGTCCGGTATCCGACGTATTCGCCGAAGGAGTTTTTCGGAAAGCCGACGCCCAGCGAGGCGAGCTTCAGGAAGCACTCCGCCGAGCAGGCGGCCTCGCAGAGGGCGTTGTCTCCGTCGACCGCGCCTCCCGCGAAAAGATCTTGTGCCATGTCGCCGACGCTGTCGGGGGTCTCCCCCGCCAGCGAGAGCTTGTAATATGTCTGCTTGTCGCTCCCGGCGTTCCTCGAGGTTCCGGCAAGCCTGTCGGAGGTGACGATCGCGGTCCTGAAGTTCATCCCGCGGGCCGACGCGCCATCGGCGAGCCTGACCGCCGCCGCGTATCCCGCGGCGCCCGACCCGACGACCAGGGCGTCGAAACCGTATTGTTTCATTATCCGAGGGCAGCCGCCGTCGCGTCTCCGACGTCCGACGTTGACGCTCTGCCGCCGAGATCGGGCGTCAGCGTTTTCTTCTCAGACAGGACGGTCTCTATCGCCCCGATGATCTTCTTTTCATCCTCGGGGAAGCCTAAGAATCCCGCCATCTGGGCCGCCGACCATATCGCCGCGAAGGGCTTGGCAAGTCCCTTCCCCGCGATATCCGGCGCCGAGCCGTGGATCGGCTCGAACATCGAGGGATATCTGCGCTCGGGATCGATGTTCGCCCCGGCCGCCATACCCATCCCTCCGGCGATCGCCGCGCCGAGGTCGGTCAGTATGTCGCCGAAGAGGTTGGAGGCGACCACGACTCCGAAGCGCTTCGGGTCCTTCACCATGAACATCGAGGCGGCGTCTACGAGCAGCATACGGCGCTCGACGTCGGGGAACTCCTCTCTGCCGATCTGTTCGAAAACGCTGTCCCAGAAGACCATCGAGTAGTTGAGGGCGTTGCCCTTGCTTATGCTCGTTATGCTCTTTCCTTCGCTTCTCGCGAGACTGTAGGCGTAGCGCATGATCCGCTCGCAGCCCTTGCGCGAGAAGACGCCGTTCTGGATGACGACCTCGTTCGGCTGACCCCTGTAGAGCCAGGCGCCGCTGCCAGAGTATTCGCCCTCGGTGTTCTCGCGGACGAATATCATGTCGATGTCGCCGGCGTTCGAGTCGTTTATCCCCTTCAGCGGGCAGGGAGCCCCCTTCAGGAGCTTCACCGGCCGCAGATTCACATACTGGTCGAAGGATTTGCGGATGGCGAGAAGGAGCCCGCCAAGCGAAATGTGATCGGGAACGTCGGGAGCGCCGACGGCGCCGAGATATATCGCGTCGAAGCTCTTCAGCCTTTCTATGCCGTCTTCCGGCATCATTCTGCCCGTCTTTTTGTAGTAGTCGCAGCCCCAGGGGAACTCGGTGAACTCATAGGAGTAATTACCGTTCAGCTCGGCCGCTCTCTTTGCGACCTTTATTCCCTCTCTTATGACCTCGGGGCCGATACCGTCGCCGGGTATCACCGCTATCCTGAAGACCTTCATGCGTCATTTCTCCTTAAAGTTTCTGAATGTGAAATCCGCCGTCGACGTCGAGCGACTGCCCCGTCACATAGGGCAGCGCGCCGCTGCAGAGGGCGAAGATGCCGGCGGCTATGTCCTCCGGCTGTCCCCAGCGGCCCATCGGGATCAGCCCGCCGCCTATCAGACGGTCGTATTTTTCCTTCACTCCCGCCGTCATCGGCGTCGCGACGATCCCCGGCCGCACCTCGTTCACCGGTATGCCGTACTCCGCGAGCCTTTCGGCGAAGAGGGCCGTTATCATGCTGACGCCCGCCTTAGACACGCAGTATTCGCCGCGGTTGACAGACACGGCGTATGCCGAAAGAGAGGATGTGTTGCATATGTATCCGCGGATGCCGGTCCCGGCTTCGGGCTCGTTCTCCTTCATCGAGTTTGCAACCGCCTGCGTCAGAAAGAGCGTCGCCTTTGTGTTGATGTCCGTTACCCGGTCGTAGCTCTCCTCGGTCATCTCGAGGAGGTCGGCCCTGACGTTCGGGGCGACTCCGGCGACGTTCACGAGGACGTCGATCCTCCCGCTTATCTTCAGAGCCTCGGCGAGAAAGGCTTTTCTGTCCTCCGTCGAGGCGACGTCGCCTCTGAAATAGACGAATCCCGGCCGTGAGAGGAGCGGCGAGGCGTCGCCGAAGTCCTCCTCCGCCCTGCGGCCCATGCCGCAGACGGCGTATCCGGCGTCGAGGAACCTCTCTGCCGTCGCCTTTCCTATGCCGCCGGGGATCCCGGTGACCATCGCGGTCTTTTTCATGAATTTGTTATTATTCTCATTCTCCATCGGTCTTTTTTCCTCCGAATATCTTCCGGTAGAGATCGGTGTAGAGCGGATCCCTCATGGCGCATCCCGGCGTTCCGCCCGGCGTCCGCATTATCTCGGTGCACTTCGAGCAGGCGAGGCAGATCTTCCTTCTGTCAAATCCCCTGCCCGCAAGTATGTCCGCGGCAAAGTCGGGATATGCCAGCACCTCCCTGCCGAAGCCGGCGAGATCGAACCACCCCTCCGCGACGCAGGCCGCGGCGACGCGGGGCGCCTCGGTGCCGAGGAAGGAAAGACCCGAGCAAACGACGCCGGTCCCCTCAGGCAGCGCCGATCTGATCTCCTTCGCGCCTTCGAGTATCCTCGCGACGCCCCTGAGGGGCGGCTCGGGAGCCTCGTAGCCGCCTCTGGAGAAGGGACGGTTGACGTGAGGATTGAAATAGGGGTTGCCCATAGTGACGTCGAAGAGCCTGACGCCCGCCTCAAAGAGCATCGAGGCAAGCGCCTTCCCTTCGGAATAATCCGGCTCGGTCCCGCCGTCGGGCGAGACGCCGAAGCCGAGGGGATAGGGATATCCGTCGTATACGTTGAACCTTGACGCGACTGTAAATCCGGATCCGCAGACCTCCGCCGCGCCGGCGGCGCTCTCTCTTACGAGTCTTGTCCGGTTTTCAAAGCTTCCGCCGTATCTGCCCGGCCTGCCCCAGGCCGACAGCAGCTCGCTCGCGAGATATCTGTGGCAGCATTTGATGTCGACGCCGTCAAATCCGGCTCTTTCGGCCAGACGGGCGCCTTCGACCAGGGCGTCGCGGACCGAATCAAGGTATCCGTCGGTGACGATGCGGTCGGCGGATACCGGTCTGTCACCCTCGAGCAGCGGCGAGTTTATCGCGATCAGCGGCTCGGGGAAGCCGTTCGGCCTGCTGTATCTGCCCGAGTGCGTCGCCTGCAT
>ONVJ01000173.1 GCA_900321265.1 uncultured Eubacteriales bacterium | reverse complement strand
CTTCACCCTCATCGGCAACGCCACCGAGAACGACGCCCTCAGGATCCTGAGCTTTGACGCATTCTCGAACATGAAGTGGATCCCAGAGTTCACCTTCCTCAAGGCCTTCTCGGGCGGATACGACTACGGAGAAGTCGGAAGCCTCGGCAAGTATATCGCCGTGATCGCGGTCGCATACATTCCTGTAGCCTTCGTCGTCTTTGCCGAGCATATCGCCGACCACAAGAACCTCTCCTCCATCATCGAAACCGACCTGCTTGAGGATCCCGGACTTCACAGAACCCTTCTCGGCGACGGTATCGGATCGATGGCGGGCGCCTTCTTCGGAGGCTGCCCCAACACCACCTACGGCGAATCGGTCGGATGTGTCGCGATATCCGGCAACGCCTCGGTCGTGACCACAGTCGCCACTGCCGCGCTTGCGATCGTCGCCTCCTTCATCGCCCCCTTCACCACCTTCCTCGCAACCATCCCGACCTGCGTCATGGGCGGCGTCTGCATCACCCTTTACGGCTTCATCGCCGTATCCGGTCTCAAGATGCTCCAGAAGGTCAACCTTGACAAGAACAGCAACCTCTTCCCCGCCTCCATCATCCTCATCTGCGGCGTAGGCGGTTTGAGACTCGTGTTCGGACAGATCACGGTGACCTCGATCGCCGTTGCACTCATCCTCGGAATACTCGCCAACGTAATACTTGCGAATGGAGATAAGAAGAAGGAAGCTCCTGCTGCCGAAAATGAGGAAAAGAGCGATAAAAAAGAGTGATCTTTACACGCCGGCTTAGAATCCCTCAGATCATTTAACCGATTTTCTACATCGCCGGGGGCTGATCCGTCATCGACCTCCGGCGATTTGCGATAATTCAACGGGAGATTATTATAATGCCATCTCAGAGAAGAATACTGATCACCGGCGGGTCGCGCGGAATCGGCGCGGCATGCGTCAGACGCTTTTGCGAAGCGGGCGATAAAGTCGTATTCCTCTACCGGAGCCGGGTCTCAGAGGCCTCGAAGATCCAAGAAGAAACAGGCGCAACAGGAATCAGATGCGATCTGTCGCTGATCGATGATATCCTGCCGGCGGTTGGCCGTGCACTGGAGATCCTGGGAGGATGCGACATCCTCGTCAACAACGCGGGGATATCCTCGATAAAACAGATCCAGGAAATGACCGACCCCGAGATCGACAGGATACTCGGAGTAAACCTCGCGGCCCCGGTCAGGATCGCGAGGGAGGTCTCGAAGATCATGATCGGTCAGAAATCAGGATCGATCATAAACCTCGGCTCGGTATGGGGCGAATACGGCGCCTCCTGCGAGACGGTATATTCGGCTTCAAAGGCCGGCCTGCGGGGCTTTACCGCCGCGCTGGCAAAGGAACTAGGGCCTTCGGGGATAAGGGTAAACTGCGTCGAGCCGGGCGTTATAGACACCGATATGAACTCTTCGCTCGGAGCCGACGCTGTCTCAGAACTCACAGGCAATACCCCGCTCGGACGGATGGGAAAAGCTGAAGAAGTAGCTGAAGCGGTCTTCTTCCTGGCTTCAGATGCCGCATCCTTCATTACCGGCGCCTTCCTTCCGGTATCGGGAGGTTTCCCCGGATGATTTTATACAGAAAGATAAAGAAATGCTCCAGCTCAGACAGATAAAAAAAGACTATCCCTCGTCGGGCGAGACGGTACACGCCCTGAAAGGGATCGACCTTTCCTTCAGAAAAAGCGAGTTCGTCGCGATACTTGGGCCTTCGGGATGCGGGAAGACCACCCTTCTCAACATAATCGGAGGTCTTGACAGCTATACCTCGGGCGATCTTGTGATAAACGGGCGCTCCACGAAGTACTATTCCGCCCGCGACTGGGATACCTACCGGAACCATTCTATCGGGTTCATCTTTCAGAACTACAATCTCATACCGCATCAGAATGTCCTGTCGAACGTTTCGCTGTCGCTGACGCTCAGCGGTGTCCCGAAGGCAGAGGCAAAGAGACGCGCGACAGATGCGCTCGCAAAGGTCGGCATCGCCGAACAGAAGCGCAAGCGTCCGAGCGAGATGTCGGGCGGACAGATGCAGAGAGTAGCAATCGCGAGAGCGATAGTGAACGATCCGGACATAGTGCTCGCCGATGAGCCCACCGGGGCGCTCGACACCGCCACAGGCATACAGGTCATGGAGATCCTCAAGGAGATCTCAAAGGACCGTCTGGTCATCATGGTCACTCACAACCCCGAGCTGGCCGAAAAATACGCCACACGCACCGTCACCGTGCTTGACGGACTGATCACCGGCGACAGCGATCCCTTCGATCCCGGGACACCGGCCGAAGCTTCCGATGCGGGAGACCGGGACGCGGTTTTCGATACCGGAGCCGGGCAGCCGACCTCCTTCGCGGACAGACTCCCCGAGGCAGCCTCCGATGCCGTAACCGGGTCCGCGAGGTCGGAGGCAAAAAAGAGATCCGCCGGTTCGAGATCATCTGAAGGCAGAAAGCCGTCGATGTCTGTCTTCACCGCCTTCGGGCTGTCGCTGAACAATCTCTTCACGAAAAAGGGGAGGACGATGCTCACTTCCTTTGCCGGGAGCATCGGCATCATCGGAATAGCGCTCATATACGCGGTGTCGCACGGCGCGACGAACTATATAAAGACGGTCCAGGAGGAGACACTCACCGCCTATCCTCTTACACTCGAATCAGAAACGGTCGATCTCGGGACGCTGATCGAAAGCTTTATCGGGAAAGCCCAGTCGGTCGAAGCTCATGAAAACGACGCGATCTATCAGAAGGCGATGATAGCGAGCCTCATAAACACGATGAATTCGATCGAGGCAAGCGAAAACGATCTGACCAGCTTCAAAAGCTATCTTGAGGAAAGGATCGCCGATCCCGACGACAAAACCGGTCTTCGCGAGGCAGTGAGCGGAGTTCAGTACTCATACAATCTCAATCTCCCCATATATACCGAGAACACCGACGGGAACATAATACTGTCCGACGTGAACAAGCTTATGCGGGAATCGATGCTGAAAAACTGGTCGTCGATGACGGGCATGAATTATTCGTCGCTGATAGGAGGACAGAACTCCTCGATGTCATCCTCCTTCGCCACCCTGTTTCAGGAGATGCTCCCGGGCAAGGAGGGCGAGCCCTTTTCTGACATCTTCTACAGCCAGTATGAGCTGATATACGGCGATTGGCCGAAGGAATATGACGAGATAGTGGTCGTCGTCGACGAAAACAACGAGATCACAGACCTTGCCCTCTATGCACTCGGCCTCCTGCCCGAGGACTCGGTCGATCAGATCTTCGAGGCCATGGCGACCGGGAAAAAGCTTGACGAAAGCCGGCGCAGCTGGAGCTACGAGGAGATTTGCTCCCGCGACTACAGGGTGGTGCTTCCCTACGAATGCTATTCATACGATTCAGCTTCCGGAACATATACAGATCTTAGTCTTACCGATTCCGGCGTCAGATATCTCTATAAAAACGCACTGAAACTCAAAGTCACAGGCATAATCAGGGCGAACAAGGACTCGGTCACCACGATACTGAACGGATCGGTCGGATATACTTCCTCTCTTACGAAATATATCATTTCGAACGCCGCAAAGTCGGAATCCGTCATGGCACAGCTCGCCTCGCCTGATACAGACATATTCACCGGAAAAATATTCAAAAGCGTTCTTGAAGGCATGTCGGTTGCTGAACGCGCCGCCGCATACCGCACCGAATCGTCATCGGCGGATACCTCGGAAAAGGCAGAAAGATTCCTGAAGATGGTATCTGTGCCCGACGAGAATGAGATGAATTTCCAGATCGACAAAACTCTCGGTTCTCTTTCAAGGGAGCAGATCGAGGCGATGGTGATAAATACCGTAAAGGAAGAGATCGCCTCGGTCACCGAAGAACAGCTGAAAAGCTATATTGCCGGCATGTCTGACGACGAACTGAAAGAAGCCGTGCGGTCGGCCTTCGAGCAGCAGTACAGAGAGAACTACGAAAAGAGCATGCAGGCGGCATACGCATCAAAGACCGGCGAGGAGCTTGCGGCTCTCTTTGACAAGGCGATACTGGAAATGCCGGATGAGGTCTGCGCCGAACTCTACAACGGATCTGTCGAAACCTCATCCTCAAGCCTCAGGCGCAACCTGACTCTGCTGGCAAGCATCGATCCCGAAGCCCCCTCTGCGATCAACATCTACGCCTCGACCTTCGAGGACAAGGACACCATTAAAGACGCGATAGCCGATTATAACAAACAGGTCGGAGAGCTTAAGGAGATCAAATATACCGACTACGTCGGGATCATGATGTCCTCGATCACGACGATTATCAACGCGATAACATATGTTCTCATCGCCTTCGTGGCAATCTCGCTCTTCGTTTCGTCGATAATGATCGGCGTCATCACGCTGATATCCGTCCAGGAAAGGACAAAGGAGATCGGAATACTCCGGGCGATCGGCGCGTCCAAGCTGAACGTCTCCTCGATGTTCAATGCCGAGACGGTGATGATCGGATTCGCCTCGGGCGTGATCGGTGTCGGATTCACATATCTCGCGCTCATCCCCCTGAACATCGTCCTCCACCGGCTGACGAATATCAACAATCTTTCAGCCTCCCTCCCGCTCGCCGTGGCAGGCCTGCTCGTGCTCATAAGCATAATGCTCACACTGGTTGCAGGAATCATCCCGTCGGTCTCGGCGTCAAGGAAGGATCCCGTTGTCGCGCTCAGGACGGAATAAGCAACAAAAATCTGCGACGCGAAACAGTCAGCCTGACTGCTTTGGCAATAACTGCCGGGAAACATATTTAAAATATTTAGAAACACCGCACAAAGAAGGCGAAAGACCTCTTCGTGCGGTGTTCTTTTTTTTACCGGCGGTCAGGAAATCCTGAAATGACCTATGATCTTTCTGTTCACCCTGATTACGTCCTGCTGGTATTCCGTCTGTCCCTCATATCCGTGATGGTAGACATAAGGCCAGCCGCGTCTTGTTCGGTTCTCCGACAGAACTCCGACGTGACCATCCCAGATGACGATGTCGCCGGGCTGCCATTCCCCGATGTCCGATAGATCGGCTGTGATCTCGGTCGCGTGAGTTTTCAGATAGGCAAGCAGATTGCGGACGCGGCGGTAGTCGATGTTTTTGTCGATCGGCTCATCAGGATCATAGTTCTCGGGGTGTTCACGCCGGTCGGCGTCAATAAGCTCCCGCAGGTCATATCCGGCGTCCAGGAGCCCGAACGCGACGACGTCGGTGCATACGCCGTATCCGTCGTCGGGATACCCCCCGGCGTAATAGGCGCTTTTATACTCGGGCTTCCTGTCGAGATAAGCCTTCACGTTCTGAAGGAAATCGGTAACGTCGTCGATCCCGTCGCCGTCAGCGTCCAAAGAACTTTTGTAGTCGGTAAGTCCGAAATGCGCTGCGTCATATTTCTTCCCGTCGCCGTTTATTACCGAAAAGAAGATAACCGCCGCGGCCGCGATTATGACTGCTGCCGCGGCGCAGCAGCTGGCGATCACGGTCTTTTTCCCGCGGGAAGTCCTCTCAGGAGCTCTGCTGCTCATTCATCCGACGCCGCGAGAGCGGCGTTCATCGTGTTGCGCATAAGCATCGCGACGGTCATGGGTCCGACCCCTCCGGGTACCGGAGTTATATATGACGCAACCTCCGAAACTCCGGCGAAATCGACGTCTCCGCAGAGCTTACCCTCGGCGTTGCGGTTCATGCCGACGTCGATCACGACCGCTCCCGGCTTTACCATGTCGGCGGTGATAAGTCCTGCCTTACCTACCGCGGAGACGAGAATGTCGGCCCTGCGAGTCACCGCGGGAAGATCTGTCGTCCTGCTGTGAGCGATAGTGACGGTGGCGTCAGCAGCAAGCAGCAGTGCTGCCATCGGCCTGCCTACGATATCCGATCTTCCGACGACGGTGCATTCCCTCCCGGCGACCTGTATGCCGTAGTATGAAAGAAGTTCCATTATTCCAGCCGGGGTACAGGGCAGGATATTACCGCCTCCAAGTTTCAGATGTCCGGCGTCAAGGCTGCAGAAGGCGTCGGCGTCCTTTTCTCTCTTGACATATGACAGGATCCTCTTCTCGTTCAGTCCTTTTGGGAGCGGCAGCTGCACCAGAAATGCGTCGATTGAAATGACACTGTTAAGCTCTTCGACCGCCGCGATCACTTCATCCTCGGCGGAATCGGCAGGCAGATGCAGTGTCTTTGAGAAGAATCCGACCTCGTCGCAGGCCTTCATCTTGTTTCTGACGTAAACGGCCGAAGCCGGATCGTCTCCGACTCTTATCACCGCAAGCCCCGGTGCTCTTCCGTAACGGTCGGCAAAAGCCGCAGCCTCTTCCTTGACTTTAGACCTGACATACGCCGCGACAAGTTTTCCGTCGATTATTTCAGCTGACATAAATAACGCTCCTTCTGTTCCTGCAAGACGGTAAAGTCGTGACAAGATCTCACTTTTCCCGTCTCTGCCTCAATCATTCTTTTATCTTTATTCTTTTTCCTGAGGCTCAGGATCATTCCCTTCGGAGTATGATGTGTCTTCAGTCACTGTTTCTTCGGATGAAATCACTTCATCAGCAGTATTTTCGGCTGATGTGACGGTATTATCCGCCTCATTATCTGCTTCGTTACCTGCGTATTTAGCTTCATCACGAGATTCGCCGTTTTCATCCGGTAAACATGATTCTGAGGATGAATCCCCATCCGATACCCGATCCTCGTCATACGCTCCTGGTTCAGCGAATGAATCCTCACCCGGGTCCTGAACCTGGTCTATGATCTTTTCAGAAGCATCTGATTCGCCTTCATATGAGGAAGATTCGCCAGACCCCTGCTTTTTTTCTGCCGCATCCGACTGCCTGGAAGCCTTTCCGTCATTCTTCTGACTGCCCCTGCCGGTGAGATTCGGAAACACGTCGGCGTATTCGCCTTCGGCGAGGACCGCCTTTCTGGTCTTGACGAGCCCGGCGATCAGGAGACCGAGGCCGATGATGACGCAGAGCGCGCCGACGAGCATCGACTTGCGTACGCCGGTCGCTCCGATATAGAGCGAATCCGCCCTCTGGCTCTCGATGAAGAATCTGCCGAAGCCGTACCAGATGAGATATTCAAGGAAGATCTGCCCGTTGAATCTCTTCTTTTTCCGGAAAAGGAGGATAAGAAGGAAGCCCAGAAGGTTCCAGACGCATTCGTAAAGGAAGCAGGGCTGGACAACTATCTCATTTCTCCATCCATCGTGCTTCAAAGTCATTCTAAGGAAGTAAAGCGGAGATGACTCCTTCGGTTCGACTCCGTAGGCTTCGCCGTTGAAGAAATTGCCCCATCTGCCTATAGCCTGCGCGATCATCACGCCGGGCGCCGCAGCGTCGAATACCAGCGCAGCTTTCAGCTTCTTAACGCGGCAGGTGACAAAGAGCGCTATCGCTCCTCCGATGATCCCGCCGTAGATCCCGAGACCGCCCTCCCAGATCTTGAAGAAATCAAGAAAGCTGTCATAGCTGTCAAGCTTTGAAAGCACATAGTAGAGCCTTGCGCCGAGTATGCCGAATACGATGGTGAAAAGAGCAACGTCGGTCATATCGTCGAGACTCACTTTTGATTTTTTTACATAAAGATAGGCATAGATAAAGGCGGTAATCATACCGATGACGATCAGGATGCCGTACCATCTGACCTCAATTCTGCCTATCGAGAAAGCCACCTTGTTAAAGGAGAACTCTCCGATTCCCAGTCCGGGAAAAGATACCGTAACCATATGGTCTGTTCCTTTCGGGGTATAACGGGTGAGTTTTCAAAAGAGAAAACAGCCCGGTTTATTGAAAATAAAAATATTATCTGGTAAATATCGGCGTTATTGATCCGGCCCGAGTCCGAGCTTCTTCTCGAGCATGTCCGCCGCGTTCTCGAGCAAGTCGTTCTCCATGAGCTCGATCATGCCCCTGTCGCAGAGGGCGGCGAGTTTAGGATCGATCGGCAGCTTAGCAAGGACGTCGAATCCGAATTCATCGGCGATCTCGCCGATGTGGCTCGCGCCGAAGATCTCGATCTTCCTTCCGCAGTCAGGGCAGACAGCGTAGCTCATGTTCTCTACGAGTCCGAGGACCGGGATGTTCATCATCCTGGCCATGTTGGCGGCCTTGCTGACGATCATCGACACCAGATCCTGCGGGCTGCTCACTATGATTATGCCGTCAAGAGGAACCGACTGGAAAAGTGTGAGCGGAACGTCGCCGGTGCCGGGAGGGCAGTCGACGATGAGCAGATCGGTGTCGTTCCAGATCGTATCTGTCCAGAACTGCTTGACTGTGCCCGCGATGAGCGAACCTCTCCATACGACCGGCCTCTTTTCGTCGTCGAGCATGAGATTGACCGACATGACGTCGATCCCCGTCTTTGTCCTCGGCGGTATCATGCCGTGCTCGTCGCCGGTAACGTCTCCCTTCAGGCCGAAGGCCTTCGGAACAGACGGCCCGGTAACGTCGGCGTCAAGTATTCCGACCTGATATCCGCGCCTGTTCATGACCACCGCGAGCATGCAGGAGACGAGCGATTTGCCGACGCCTCCCTTTCCGCTTACCACGGCTATGACGTGCTTTATGTCAGAGAGCTGATTTGGCTCCTCCCTGAGGCTCTTCTGCGCCGAGCCGTTTCTTGACGAACAGTTCGCTGAACATGTAGAACAGTCGTGAGTGCATTCTTCTGCCATTTTTACCAGATTCCTTTCTTTAACGCGGCGGATCAAGGGCATCTTCAGACGGAAATACCCGGATCCTCCCGCGCATTTTTTATCGACTTTATCTTATATATTATAACACTTTTTCCCGAAAAAACAACATTTATTTTTGCGGTGTCCGGCAGGGAGGGGATACCGCTTGCTTTGAAGAGATCGGAGGTCGCGGAATACAGGAATGACCGGAATCCGGGACCGGTGTGTGTTAAAAAAGTCTGACCGTTTTGAAAGCCACCCGACTGTCACGGCCGGGGAGCCGTGAAAGATATCGGCCTTTCTCGTTTTTTGTCTGAAACAACATTCAGATTCTGATTTTTATGAAAAAAAAAGAGCCACGTGCAGAAAATATCGTCGCAGAGTTTGAACAAGACCGTATTTTTCTAAAATGATCATGAACGGGCACAAGGGATTTATTTATTTTTTCAAGTATTTTGGATAACGACTTGAAAACCGGTCTGAAATATGATAAAATTTATATAATTAAATTTATATTCGTCGAAAGGTAGACCGGATATGAGCAAAGTCAAGATCGATTTCGCCAATGAGTGCGGACCAGTCAAACCGATGAACGCGGTAAACAACGGCCCTAAGAGAGTT
>ONVJ01000061.1 GCA_900321265.1 uncultured Eubacteriales bacterium | reverse complement strand
TTAAATATTATAATATTTTTTTAGATAAATGTCAAGGAGAATCTGCTGTCTCATGGCCTGCGGTTCTCGCAGATGAACTTCAGGATCCCGCTTGCTCCGCGCACTCATGACCTCCTTCGTTCACCCGCCCGGGAACCGGGCAGGATCTCGCCTGACGGATCATTTCGAGACCTGTTCCGGGGAGGGGGAAAAAGCAGGTCGAACTCCGGATCCCGGCAGGGTTCCGGACCTGACTGAAGACCTTCAGGCTCCCCGGATCCGGAGCAGAAAAAGCTGAATGACAAATTGTTGTTTTGCAGGCAGAAGCAAACAGAAAATGATTGACAAATGGCGGGGAAAGTAATATAATATTATAAATTATAGTCTTGCAGCAGTTTACTAATGTGCCCCGCCCGTCCCGGGGCAGGTGTGTAAAGGATCCGCGGATCGGGGGAGTGGAGGAAACGGCAGTGATCGGGAAAACCATGAGAAAGAAGGCCGCTCTTTTTACGACAGCGGCGGCTGCCCTGCTGCTTCTGACCGGATGTTCTTTCTTCCTGCCGGGAGCTGTCGGTCCGGGCACTTCCGCGGATTCCGATCCGGTCACTCCCGATCCGGAATATACTGCCTTTCTGATCGCGGAGGGCTTCCCTGAGGATTACGCGGAGAAACTGTCGGTCCTGCACGTTCTGCATCCCGCGTGGACCTTCGAACCGCTGGACGTGACGGGGCTCAGCGAAGGCAGATACACCTGGGATTACGTCGTCGGCGAAGAGTATTCGGATCACAGAAGAAACCTGGTCCCTCCCGCCGAAAGGTATATTCACATGAGGGATCCCTCCGACCTGTCGCTCTACGACACCGGATGGTACGCGGCTTCGCGGCCGGCGATAGAGTATATGATGGATCCCCGCAACTTCCTTGACGAAGTCCAGATCTTTCAGTTCTGCAGCCTCGCTTTCTCGGGTTCCGAAACTCCCGGATCGGTGGAATCGGTACTCGAGGGGACCTTCATGGAAGGAGCTTTCCTTGACGGTGAATATTCCGGCATGACCTATGCGGAGTTCATCTTCGATACCGGCCGGGAGCTCGGCGCCAGCCCGGTCTACCTCGCCGCGAGGATCAGGAACGAGCAGGGAGTCCGCGGGGAGGGACCGACGGTGTCTGGCAGCTGCGGAGATTATCTGGCCAGGCTGCTCGACGAGGCCGAAAAGAGCGGGAGCGCCGACCTGATCCCCGGGGCGGAGTCCCTGACCGCCGGGGAGCTTGCCGGGTACAACGGACTTTACAACTTTTTCAACATCGGCGCTTCGGGAGACAGTCTCTTTGCCGTATGCCTGGGGGCGATGAGGCGCGCCGAGGCAGGCTCTCCGTCGATGGAGGGCGTCTGGGGCTCTCCGTCCTGGAATACGAAATGGAAATCGATCCTGGGCGGCGCGAAGATCGCCGTCGAGAGCTATATCCGCGACCGCCAGGACACCTCATACCTGCAGAAATTCAATGTTGATCCGGGATCATCCGGCAATTTCTGGGCGCAGTACATGCAGAGCGTTTACGGCGCGTATTCCCAGGCGGACAGCATCTCTTCCGCCTATTCCGCCGCGGGACTGACAGATATCCCCTGGCATTTTTCGATCCCCGTCTTCTCGGGAATGCCCGAAAGCTGTCCGGAACCGGTGCTGTCTGACTCTTCAACGCCGGCAGTGACTTCCGGGGATCCGTCGACTTGACAAAAGCCTTCGGCCTTACCGGATGACTCCCGACCGGCCGAGACCGACACCCGATCTGCCCTCCGGCGGGTCCTCAGCCCGAAAAGCAAAGGAATGAACCATGGAAATTGAAAACAAAGAAGAACTCGCACCGGAAGCCGACCGTCTCGTGATCAGAATATGGACCGCGGGAAGGGTCAGCGACGATCTGAGGCCTCCGAGGATAGTCGGTTACGATATATCCGCAGAGCCAGAGAAGACCGTCACCCCGGAGGAGGTACCCGCGGAGATCTGGCTCTCCGTCCCGGGGATCACCCGACTGACGGTGATAACCGCGGTTCCGAGACCCGACAGGACTGTCTCGGCAAGGCTTTTCGAATACGCGCTGAAGGTCGCCGGGATCACCGGCGGAGCCGCCGAGGAGATCGGCGGAAGAAGGGAAAACATCGGAAAGTCGGTGTCCTTTCCGCTCCCCGGACCCTATTCCGAGAAGCTCTTTCTCGGGGTCTGGTTTCCGCCGCGGAAGGATTTTGATTACAACGGACTTATAAAACTGATCGGCGAATGTGTCCCCCACATACTGCCGGTCAGATACGGCCCCGACGAGAACACGGAGTTTACCTTTGAAGGCAACGGCGGAGCCGGGGGCCTTGCCGCCTTTCTTTCGGAAGGCGGATTCCCGGTATGCTACGGGCGTTTCCCCGCCACGAATCTCTTCGTCTGTCCGGCGGGAGGCGCGGGTCATGCGGGGCATATAGGAGCGGTCCTTTCAGCCGGCGTCTGGAAGAATGACGAATGGCGATACGCTCTGAAGCGCCTTCTTCGCAGACTCGCGGTCTTTACAGACGCCTTTTTCGGGCAGATCGTAATCGGTGAGCGCAGAGTCGCCGGAGGCTGCTGGAAGGGGATCCCGGTGATGCTGGGAGAGGCCTGCGTGATAGGCGGTCCATATGCGCGTCTCATCCCCGACTGCGCCGCCGTCCTTGACGGGGACGCTGAGGCGAAGGGAAGGAGATGCGGCGACACTCCTTCGGGCTTCGCGGATGAGGACGAAGTTAAAAACGAAGCCTGCGGGTCGGTCTTCTTCGAGGAGCCTCTCGGGCCGCACATCGACTCCGCCTACCTCTCGGAAACAAGAAAGAACATCTTCGGAAAAGAAGTCGGAGCGGGAAGAGGATATCCGCTTGAGAGCGATTTCACGTCCGCCCGGGTAATACCCGAAGAGATCTCCGGAGGCTGCAGTGGAGCTTAAGGGACCCGTCGTCGCCGTCGCCGGACCGACCGCCTCCGGAAAGAGCAGGGTGGCAATGTCGCTCGCCCTGAAATTCGGCGGCGAGATCGTCGGATGCGACTCGATGCAGATATACCGGGGAATGGATATCGGCACCGCGAAGCCCTCCGCCGCCGAAAGGGCGGCGGTAAGACATCATATGATCGACGTCGCCGATCCTCACGAGGTCTTTTCGACCGCCGAATATGTGAAGGGCGCCGAAGAGGCGATCGACGGCATCCTGTCCCGCGGCAGGCTTCCCGTGATCTGCGGAGGCACCGGGCTTTATCTCGAGTCTCTCCTTTTCGAGCGCACCTTCGGCGTTTCTCCCGGAGCTACACCGCTCAGGGAGGAACTGAAGGCGGAGGCCTCCTCCCCTGAAGGGAGGCAGGCTCTCATGGAAAGGCTGAGAGAGGTCGATCCCGAATCTGCCGCCACTCTCCACGGGAACGACGTCAGAAGGATCATAAGAGCACTTGAGATCTACCATTCCACGGGAAGGAAAAAAAGCGACCTCGACCGCGAGTCGGGGAGACCGAGATACCGCGCGCTCGTTCTGGTACTGCATACCCCCGACAGGGCGGAGCAGAACCGGAGGATCGCGCTGCGCGCCGCCGAAATGATGAGAAACGGGCTTCCGGAGGAGACCGCACGCCTTGACGCCGAAGGCGTTTTTGAGAGCAACCTGACCGCCGCGCAGGCGATCGGCTACAAGGAGATACTGGGCTTCGTCAGAGGGGGATCATCCGAGGCGGAGGCCACCGAAAAGCTAATTGTCGCGACCAGAAGGTACGCCAAAAGGCAGGACACCTGGTTCGGGAACCGCCCCTACGCGACAAGGATCGACATCACACCCGAAGCTCCCGATCCTCTTCCCGGGGCCGAGAGACTTGTTTGTGAATTTCTGTCGGACGCGAAATTGAAAAATGGATCTGTTTGAAAGAACGAAAGAAAAAATAAAGAGTTTTCTGGCCGGAATAAGGGAAACTCTGTCCCGACTTGCCCGGCGCGGAGGCGATCCGGCCTCACGGCAGGGCGGAAGCCCCGGAGGCCAGGCACCCGATGCCGGCGACGGAGCGGGGCCCGAGACCGGGAAGGATCCCGGAAAAAAGAAGAAGAAAGGCCTTCTGGAACTGCCCTTCGGCTCGCCGACCGACATAATCCGGGAAAGATACAGTATCGTCAGGGCGGGGACGGGTACCGGGGATGAGGAGGAAAACGCCCCGAAGGAGCGCCGTATCGGCTTTGACGCCGGATTCTTCTTCCGGTCGCTCCTGCGCCTGGGGATAGCCGCCTTCGCGCTGGGGACGATAATCTATTTCGGATATCACGCCTACAGATCGGTCTTCCCGGGGATAACGACCTCCGACGTCCGCAGGATCAGCGAGACCTATTCCTGCCGCGGGACCGCCTATCTGCTCCGTGATGAGGAAAGGATCAAGATGCCCGCCGAGGGCTTCGCGGACTACGCGGTCGGGAACGGAGAGAGAGTCGCGAAGGGCGATCTCCTCTGCAGCATATACAAGACCGACCGGAGCGATACGAGGGAGCTGATCGAATCCCTCGATTCCGAGCTCGCGCTGCTGCGCAAAAGCGCCGGAGGAGGAGTCTCTTCCGAAGGCATCCTTTCGACGTCGGCGGGAATAAAAAAGGATTATTCCGAGATAATGTCCGCACTGTCCTCCGGAGGCATCTCGTCCGCCGGGATCCTCGCTGACGGATTCCGTGAGAAGCTCGACAGGCAGCTCTGCCTCACCGGGAGAAGCTCGGGGATAACCGAGAGGATCTCCCGCGTGACGAAGCAGCGGGCCGACGCGGTCGAGTCACTCGGGACCCCGGCGGCGACGCTCAGGGCGTCGGGCCCCGGGTACTTTTTCCGCAGCTCGGACGGCTATGAAGAGGTGTTTGACCTCTCTCTGGCCAGAGACCTGACTGCCGAGGCGCTGCGCGCGGCGATCGCCTCCGAGCCCGACCCCGGAGCGGCCGGCTGCGCCGGTACGCTTGCCCCGGCTTCCGAGTGGTATCTCGCCGTGCTCTGCGATTCGCCCGAAATGAAAAAGGCGGTGACCGGCAGGGATTATTACGTCACTCTCAGCGACGACGACTGCATCAGGCTTGAGATGAGGCTTGAGAAAAAGATCGCCGACGGAGACGGGCTGCTGCTGCTCTTCGCCGGGAAGACGATACCCCGCGAATGCTCCTGGCTCAGATGTCAGAACGTGTCGATCGAATACCTCAGCGTGGACGGATACAGAGTCCCGGCTGAAGCCGTCGTCAGTCACGAGGGCATGACCGGTGTGTACACGGTAAACAGCGGTTTCGTCACCTTCAGGCGGATAAACGTCATTGCCGAGGGCCCGGGATACAAGGTCGCCGAGCCTTATGAGACCGCTGAGTCGGGAGCGCCCGTCGTGACGAGATATATCGGATACGGGACCGGCGGCGTCATAGACAACACCGCGGGAATGAGGGCTTTCGCGGCGGAAAAAGGGCTGTCCCCGGTCAACGGCAGAGACGGCGGGATAGATTTCCTTCGCGGCGCGGGCTATCTCCGGAGAGGGGAGCGCGGATACTCGGCGCTTACCATGAAAAAGCTCCCGTCGGGCAGGATCCCGCTCAGATTCGGAGAGGCAAACACATATTACTACATGCTGAATATCACCGACGAAATGATCACGTCGGGCAAAAAGCTGTATCACGGAAAGGTGCTGAGCTGACAGGATGGAGGATTTCGCCGGGCTTCGCGGCAGGGCAGAAGCGATAATCGAAGAGATAAGGAACGCCGAGATAAGATACGGCAGGCCAGCCGGCAGCGTCAGGCTGCTTGCCGCGGCAAAATACGCGCTTCCCGAAGAGCTCGTTTTTTTGAAGGACAGCTTCGGGATTGCCGATTTCGGAGAAAACACAGTCCAGACCTACAGAAGGCATTTAGCCTCGCTTCCTTCCGCTGACGGCGTGCGGATGCATTTTATCGGAAGCCTGCAGACAAATAAGGTAAAGTATATCGCTGACAGCGTCGAAATGATACACTCGGTCGATTCGGCAAAGCTGGCGCGGGAGATCGGAAAGCGCGCCGGGGCCGCGGGGCGGACCGTGAAGGTCCTCATCGAGATAAACAGCGGGAGAGAACCGGACAAGGGGGGCGTGCTGCCCGAAAACGCCGAAGAACTCTTTGAGGAATGCGGGGAGATCGGGGGGATAGAGACCGCCGGCTTCATGACCATGGGGCCGAAATATGATAATTATACAGATTATTTTAATCTTTTTGAAAAAACTTACCGCCTTTCTCTTGACATTTGGAGAAAAAAACACGATAATATTACAGAGCCCGTTCTGTCGATGGGAATGAGTGACAGCATGCTTCCCGCCATAGCCGCGGGATCGGGCATAGTCAGGATAGGAAGCCGGCTGTTCGGAAGAAGAACGCCACCCGAAATCGGCCTCTGAAAACCGGCGGATCTTTGCCGCAACTACCGAAAAATGAAACACAAGGAGATAAAACGATGGATTTCTTCAAGAGCAAAAAGAACACGCAGGACAGCGCCTCCTCCTCCTACGGGGATTACAATTATGACTACTACGGAGGCGAAGGCGGGCAGGAAGCCGCGAAGGCAGAGCCCGAATACGCCGCCGAGAAGCGCAGACCCGCCGCGGCGCCCGCGGCCGGAGCCGCCTATTCGATGAAGCTCATGAAGCCCGCCGATTACAAGGACGGACCTGTGATCGCCGAGGAGCTCATGCACGGCAACGCCGTTATCATCAATCTCGAGAATGCCTCCGCCGAGGTCGCGTCGAACCTGATCTTCTTCCTCGACGGTGTTACCTACGCGATAAGAGGCCATCTCAAGGCTGTATCGGCGACCACCTTCATGCTGACGCCCGACACGATGGACATCATCGAGGCCGACACCGAGTCCCGCGAGGAGACCTCGGAGGATTCGGGATACGGCTATACCGGATACGGATCCGACGCGAACTGACGCCACTGCCGGTCCGGGCGGGGTGACAAAAGACTCAGGGGCTGTCAATAAAATCGCGGCGCGGTTTTTTGGCAACCCCCGTATCCCTTTTTACCGGACAGAATCGAGATGATACCGTGAACTGGACAAACGCACTTACACACGTCATAAAGAGCCTGCCGGTCATTTTCCTCGGCGCGATGGAGATCGCCATGGTCGCCAGGGCGATATGTTCCTGGTTCATGCCCGACGGCGAGAACGGCTTCTATCTCTTCCTTGTAGGCGTTACCGAGCCTCTCATAGCTCCGGTCGCATCGCTCTTCGAGACGATGGGATGGGGAGAGAACTCAATGATCGACATGCCGTTCATCTTCACCATGATCGCGATCTCGGTGATCCAGACACTTCTTTCCGCATTCATGTAGTTCCCGGAGCGGAATGAGCGCGGAAAACAGATCAGAACAAGACTCAGCTTTAAAGGAATTGAAAAATGGGCATACCTGAAAGCATCAGAAAAAGATATTCTCTTTTCAACGGCGAATACAGACGCGAGAACGTCGACCGCGCGATATCCGATCTCCTGGATATGAGCCGCAGACTTGTCTCGGAAAACGACAAAATCAAGACCGAGCTCTCGGGCAGCACCGACAGACTCGCCGCCGCAGAAAAAAAGCTTTCGGATCTCGAGGGAGAGATCTCGGAGAAGGACGAAAAGCTGCGCGAGGCCGGTGACGGTCTGCGCGAGAGCAGGACGGTCGAGCAGTATCTGCGGGATGAGCTCCGCCTGGCGCGGGAAAAGCTCGCAGCCGCCGCCGAAAAGGCCTCCGCGGCGGAAGCCGCGCTCGCGGACGTCGGAAAGAAGCTCTCCGAGACCGAGGAAAAACTCGCACAGACCGAGGAGAAGCTCGCCGCCTCAGGGGAAAAGCTCTCAGAGACCGAGGAGCGGCTCGCCGGGACAGAGGAAGCCCTCGCCGAGGCGGAGAAACGCCTCGCACAGGCCGCGCAGGCGGCGCCTGACGGAGAGAAGAACGCAGAGCGCGATCAGGCGGACGTCCTTCTTTCGATCGAGTCGGCGCTCGCTGCGCTGAAGCTCACCGTCGACCGGATGAATGAAAAGCTGGACGCGA
>ONVJ01000172.1 GCA_900321265.1 uncultured Eubacteriales bacterium | reverse complement strand
TATGTCGGTGTATCCGGCGAAGTCGCAGTAGATCTGGAAGGCGAACATGACGGTCGCCAGCAGGACTCCGAAGCCGGTGGCGTTCTCGGCGTCGTTGTAGACCGCGTTGACGTATGGCGCGAGCAGGTCGGCAACCGCTACCTTCTTGAAGAAACCGATCATCATCTTGCGCAGACCCCCGACGGTGTTGTTCCAGTCGGGTCTGTGCTCGGCGTGGAGCTGCGGTATGAGGTTCTCGGGTCTCTCGATAGGCCCGGCGACCAGCTGCGGGAAGAAGGAGACGTAGAGGGCGTAGTAGCCGAAATGCCTCTCGGTCTTCACCGTTCCGCGGTAGACGTCGATGACGTATGACAGCGTCTGGAAGGTGTAGAAGGATATGCCGACCGGAAGGATCAGATCGAGGATGAGAGGATCGCCCGGCGTCATCGCGAAGAGATTTATGATATCGTTCACCGACTTCGACAGGAAGTTGAAGTATTTGAAGAAGAAGAGCACTCCCAGCGACGCGACGAGCGTCAGCACGAGCCAGAGCTTCTCCAGCGGCCCGTTAGGCTTATCCGGATGCTTCCCGTGCCCGCGCTCGATGAGCAGCGAGCTCACCCAGGAAACGACGGTGGTAAAGACTATGAGGAAGATGAGGCTCGCGTTCCAGGAGAGATAGAAATAGTAACTCGCGACCAGGAGCATGAGCCAGCGCCACTTCTGCGGAAGCACGAAATACAGAAGGAGCACTACCGGGTAGAATATCAGAAAGGCGAATGAATTGAATATCATGGCACCCTCCCTCAGATCAGCGTTCCCAGAAGAACGAGGAGTATCACGGGAAGCATTATCTCGACTCCCGCTCCGATAACGGTCAGATAGATGAAGAGAGCCGCTCCGATCAGAGCCGTGAGGATCAGCGCGACAGTGGATACGACCGACGCCGTCTTTTCCCCGACCTTTATCACTCTTCTTCCGAACAGGAATTCCGCAACTATCGTCAGCGCCGCGGCCAGAAGCAGGCAGACGACAGGAATTATATGCTCTTTAAGGACTTCCATTTATCTTTCTGCTCCTTTACTTTTTGAAATAGGCTATGAGGTCGGCCGCTAGTCTGTCGGTCCTGACGATCGAGCCTTCGGTGGTTATGTGATACACCGTGTTGTAGGAATACTTCCGGTCGAGAGCGTAGTCGGACGGGACCGATATCCTGGTGCAGTGGAGGTAGGTGTCGACGGCCTTTATCAGTCCCTGCTGCTCGGATCCGTTCGGATCCTGAGACGCTTTCGTCAGCGAGGTCTTAACGATCGACGGGAAGGAGAAGAGGACTTTTACTCCCCGCTCTGCCATCATGTCGTAGACGCGGTTGATCTCGGCCACCTGCTTTTCGGTCTTGATAAGGTTCGTCGCCGTCGTGTAGCTGTTGCCGCCCACTCCGCCGTTCGCGTCGTACTTGTCAAGAGTCGGCTTCCAGCCCGTCCAGTTGGAGTCGGTCGAAAGCTGGGCCTTGTATCTTGAGAGATCGCCGTATCTGTTTATGTTGGGTTCGTTTACACCTAGCGAATTCTTGGAAATGTTGTAAACGTCATATCTGCTGTTTGCGCTTCCGCTGGAATTAAAGGTGGCGAAGGTCGAGAAGACCAGGTTGTAATGCCTGATGTCGACGACGCTGAATGCCTCGTATGAGCCCTCGTAGATCGTCCAGATGTTGTTGCTGAGCTCATTGTAGCCGTACTTGTATTTGTTGAGCTCGGGCTCGTGTATCACGATGTCGCCCTCCTTGAGGAGCGGGACGCAGGTCTCGATGTAGAAGGCCGCCGAGGTGCTCGCGTTCTGGCCGAAATTCGTCACGTCATATTCGTAACCTGCCTCGGAAAGCTTTGACATAAGCTCGGGGGAGTTTATGCCGTATGCCGAGTTTGAACCCGAGAAGATCACTATCCTCGGCTTGTCGCAGGCGGCGTGCAGACGGTCGTACTTGATCGTGTATGTCCCGTAGCAGGAGGACATCGTCGACGGCATCTTCATCGCCAGAACGTTGAAGGTCCGAAACTCCGGGCAGCCGCTGTACCAGTTGTCTGGCATCGAGGTCACCGAGTTGAAGCACCAGATGGACACAAGGCCGTTGCATCCGGTCACCG
>ONVJ01000060.1 GCA_900321265.1 uncultured Eubacteriales bacterium | reverse complement strand
CCTGGTCAAGAGAACGCTCGACATGCAGAAGAAGTACTTCGACTGCGAGATCCGCGATCCCGGACAGTTCACCGATCTTGATTTCGAGCTTGAAAAGGTTTGCCTTGCCTCACGCGACGAGATGTTCGCGGCGATGGACGGTTACCGTGTCGCCGACGCAGTTGCCGCAGTCGTAAAGATACTCGACAGGGCAAACAAGTATATAGACGAGACGACCCCCTGGGTGCTCGCGAAGGATCCCGGAAACCGCGAAAGGCTTGCCACCGTCCTCTACAGCCTGCTGTCCGCCATCAGATTTGCCGCCGTTCTCCTTTATCCCTTCATTCCTGGCTCGGCTGAAAGCATCCTTTCGCTGCTTGGCTGCGAAGAGGAGCTCTCTTGCATTAAGGAAAAGAGAAGCGTTAATTACGCCGCCTTTGCCGAGTTCGTTTTCGGCGCGCTGAAGCGCAACGGCAGGGTCTCTGAGTCAAAGGTGCTGTTTGCCAGGATCGACGAAGCCGCCGAGCTCGCCAAAGCTGCGGAGAAAGCCGCGGCGGCCGCGGCTGCCGCCGGCAAATCCGACAGGCCCGCAAAGCCGGAGGGCTGCGCCGAGATCACGATCGATTCCTTTATGAACGTCGAGCTCAGGACTGCGAAGATCATCTCCTGTGAGCCAGTCCCGAAGGCGAAAAAGCTGCTCAAGCTGAAGGTCGACCTCGGGTATGAGGAGCGTCAGATAGTTTCGGGTATCGCGAAATTCTACAGGCCTGATGAGCTGATCGGCAAAAAGGTCATCGTCGTCGCAAACCTGAAGCCCGCCGTCCTCTGCGGAGAGAAGTCGGAGGGAATGCTGCTCGCGTCGGGAGAGGATACGGTGCGTGTCGTCTTCCTCGATCCCGAGACTCCTCCCGGCGAAAGGGTACGCTGAGCCGGGTTCGCGTATTATGACAGAAGAAGCGAAAGAGGGATTCGGTTTTATCACCGACACCCACGCCCATTATACCGACCAAAGCTTTTCGGAATATCCCGGAGGGGCTGACGCGCTCCTTGACGAGGTCTTTAAAAACGGTGTCGGAAGGATCATAAACGTCTCGGTAAGCACCGCGAATTCCGCCGTTGTCTATGCCCAGTCGCTCGGGCGCTCCGGGCTGTATGCCGCGGTTGGCGTCCACCCCACAGAGACTTCCGGCGAGGTCTCACCCGGGCATTCCGCATTGATATTGTCAGGCATGATAGATGCCGACAGATCGTCGGGCAGAAACCTCATCGTGGCGATAGGCGAGACCGGACTCGACTACCATTACGATGACACCGACAGGGAAGCGCAAAAAGAGTATTTCGAGATGCAGCTCTGCCTTGCGGAATCGACCGGTCTTCCGGTGATCGTTCACGACCGCGACGCCCACGGAGACTGCTTTGAGACCGTCATCCGGCACCCCGGAGTCACCGGCGTATTCCACAGCTATTCGGGTTCCGCCGAGATGGCCGCCGAGCTTGTCAGACGCGGATGGTATATCTCATTTTCTGGGGTCGTCACCTTTAAGAACGCCCCGAGAGTAAGGGCTGTTGCCGCCTCAGTCCCGGCCGACCGGCTGCTTCTCGAGACCGACGCCCCATATCTTGCCCCCGAACCCTTCAGGGGCAGGAGAAACCGATCCGATTATATCTTCCGCACAGCGGAAGTTCTCGGGTCTGTTCGCGCCATGTCACCCGACGAGATGATCAGACTGACATCATTCAACGCGGCGAGGCTCTTCAGGTTCCGTGACAATTGAGAAAAAACATCTTGCATTATCAACAATAATATGATAAAATAAAAGTTGCGTCTGCGGTCTTGCTCAAGGACTGTTGGCAGCGCAGACAGTCAGCTTCCATTTTTGTTAAGATTAAAAAAATAAAGATATAAGTTCCGGTCCTCCGGAACCCGGAAAGGAAGACAAATGGCAAAATTCGAAACAGCCAAAATCAGAAACATCGCTCTGCTCGGTCACGGCGGATGCGGAAAGACTTCGTTCGCCGAAGCCGCGCTCTATGTGACCGGAGGGACCGACAGGCTCGGCAAGCCCTCCGACGGCAACACCGTCTGCGATTACGATCCCGAGGAGATCAAGCGCGGATTTACCATCTCCGCCTCGGTCGCGCCGGTCGTTTTCAACGGCTGCAAGATCAATTTTATCGACACCCCCGGCTATCTTGATTTCGTAGCCGAAGTCAAGCAGGCCCTCAGAGTGAGCGAGAACGCCGTAATCCTCGTCGACGCCAAGTCGGGCGTGGAAGTCGGAACCGAGCTCGCCTGGGACAACGCGGCAGAAGCCGGAGTGCCCTGCACCTTCTTCATCAACAAATTCGACGATCCCGAGGCCGATTTCGACAGAGTCTTCGGACAGCTGCAGGAGAAATTCGGCGCTTCGGTCTGCCCCGTCACCGTCCCGGTGAAGAACGGCAAGGATATCGTCCTGATCGACCTCGTCACCATGAAGGCCTTCAAGTTCGACGCGAAGGGCGTTCCCTCCGAGGTCGCCATGAGCGACGACCTGCTCTCGGTCGCCAACGATCACAAGGAAAGCTTCAACGAGGCTCTTGCCATGGTAAGCGAAGAGCTCATGGAAAAGGTCCTCATGGAAGAGGAGATCTCGAGCGAAGAGGCCGCCGGCGCCATCCACGACGGAATCGTCAGCGGATCGATAGTCCCCGTTTTCTGCGGATCCTCCCTGACTCTTGCCGGCGTTTCCACTCTCCTTTCGGCCGCGGTCGATTCCTTCCCGAAATTCACCTCGAAGAAGGAAGAGAAGCTTGCCGACGGCGGAAAGGTCGCCATCAGTGAGAACGGACCCGCCTCGATATTCGTCTTCAAGACGGTCGCCGACCCCTTCGTCGGAAAGATGTCCTTCTTCAAGGTCATGAGCGGGACTCTCCGCCGCGATGCCATCCTCAACAACATCGCGACCGGAGCCTCCGAAAAGATGGCCCATATCTATACCGTCAAGGGCAAGGCCCAGACCGAAGTCGACGAGCTTTCCTGCGGCGACATCGGAATGATAGCCAAGCTCTCGAACACCAACACCGGCAACACCCTCAGGGAGAGCGGGACCGAGGCTTACGCGACGGTCAGCTATCCCGAACCCTATATGACTCAGGCGATCATCCCCGAGACCGCAAAGGACGAGGGAAAGATCTCCCAGTCGCTGGCCAGGATGGTCGAAGAGGATATGACGCTGAGATACGTTACCGATCCCGAGACAAAGCAGATGGTCATCTCCGGCCTCGGCGACATGCATCTCGCGGTCCTCTCCTCAAGGCTGAAATCCCGCTACGGCGTATCTATCAAGCTTGAGACTCCCAAGATCCCCTACCGCGAGAAGATCACGAAGTCGGTCGACATCCACGCCCGCCACAAGAAGCAGAACGGCGGCTCGGGTCAGTTCGGCGACGTCTGGATCAGATTCGCCCCCGCCGAGGATCCCGGACTCACCTTCACCGTATCGGTCGTCGGCGGCGTCGTTCCGAAGAACTTCAACCCCGCCGTTGAAAAGGGACTTGTCGAGGCGATGGAGAAGGGTGTCGCCGGATTCCCGATGACGCACCTCGGCGCCGATCTCCACGACGGTTCCTACCATCCGGTCGACTCTGATGAAATCTCCTTCAAGACGGCTGCCAAGATGGCATACAAGATGTGCCTCGAGCAGGCGGCTCCCGTGCTCCTCGAGCCTGTCGGAGATCTTGACATCACCGTTCCCGAGGACCTCGTCGGCGACGTCATGGGCGATCTCAACAAGAGACGCGGCAGCATCATGGGAATGGATCCCGCCGGAAAGAAGGGATACACCACCGTCCACGCGCTCGCTCCCAAGGCCGAGCTCCTTGACTACCCGATCGCTCTCCGCGCCATGTCGCAGGGCAGAGGATCCTTCACATACAAGGTGACAGATTACTCGACCGTCCCTGCCAACATCGCCCAGAAGATCGTCGAGGACTACAAGAAATCACAGGAAGCCTGAGATCGGCCAATATAGTATTATCCCCCGGGTCCGTGAGGACGCGGGGGATAATACTATAATGCAAGCAGCTTCAGCGCCTTGACAGCTTTTCCTTCCGGCCAGTCGCCGACTTCTCCGAGGGCGAAGAAGTTTCCAGTGGAGGAAAAGATCTTCAGGCGTGTGCCTGACGGACAGTCGGGAAGGACGCCTCCCGGGGAGCGGAGCTTTGAGAGATAGATCTCGCAGCCGTTCCGCATGAGCTTTTCGTAGAAGGGAGGAAGGCGGATCTCGCCGAGGCCGGAAAATAGTCTCTCGACCGGGATGAGGAGATCAACCGCGGTCCCGGCTTCAGCGGCGGCGGCAAGCCCGTCGGGTGTCACAGCGGCGTCGAGGGTAAAGTCACCGACAGCCGTCCTCCGGAGGGCAGACATGCCGGCGCCGCAGCCGAGCTTCCTTCCGATATCGGCGCAGAGCGTCCTGATGTATGTTCCCGACGAGCACTCGACCGAAAGCGAGAATGAATCGTCACTGAACCTTTT
>ONVJ01000169.1 GCA_900321265.1 uncultured Eubacteriales bacterium | reverse complement strand
TCTAAAACCTATGCCACTGTTCTTTTTAAGTTACAGCGCAGATTTTCAGTTAGGGTAATGTAAGATCGTCCGGCGAAAATCGCTCAATATGACCGGTGTACTCTTCTATGATTGTCCACATCATTGCTATATATACAGGAGTTAACACAGCAGTTTTATGACGCTCACAATAACCATTGGCTGATGTGTCGTAATAAGTTGCCACATATTCAAGAGTCAATGACCTTTCAGCGTGACATATAAAATAAGCCTCCTTATCAGCATAATTATGCAACGTGATAGTAAATAAGGCATGAGGGTCTTTTTCGGTAGTTTCGTGGATAGTTTCATCTGATTTCCTGTTGTACCCAAAATCCTTTTTCCACATATCAGAAAACGCTTTTATGCTATCATAGGAAAGTTCATATTTTGACACATATCCTGATTGTCCGGCTGTCTGCCCGATTTCAAGAGTCCATTTCACAAGCTCGGAACGGTATTTTTCAATTATTGCAAGAACCACAGCCTGGTCTTCTTTAGAAAGATAATCGGTAGTTCCTGAATACGAACCCTTAACAGGCTTATTATCCACCACTTTGCAATACTGGATCGAGCCGTCTCTATCATCATAAGCAAAGTATTCATAATTATTTTCTTCTTTGTTATCAACTATTCGGAAAAACACATCAGGAATATTGTCTATGACACCCAGTTTGTGGTCGTATTTTTTCCAAATATTCCAGATTGTCCTGCAGTCTTCGTCGGACATCACACCGACATATGAACCTTCGACAGGGTCATCTCTGTAGCATTCATCAAGTTGTATGTTCCAGCCACTCAATGTAGGCACAGAGAAATATTTATCCACAAAAAATAAAACAACGGCCAGTACAAACGCAACAGCAAGAATAATTAAACAAATTGTTCTTAATGATTTCATTTTGAGTCCTCCGCATCCGTTAAATCCAGCCCATTTTTAATCAACATTGGTTGATGTCAAATATACTTTCACCATATATTATATTATTAAATAAAGATTTTTTCAACACTTTTTTTCAAACTCCGCGAAAAGCGGGTCAGACCCTTATGAAAAAATCACTTGATAAAACTGCCTGCAGGGATTATAATATAACCTGAAACCGCGCGAGGGCAGGTCTGCCGGCTCTTTCGGTGCGGATGAGCGCGGCTGTCCCCGGCGGACAGATCCCGCGTTCCGCCTGTCCTGAGTCCGGCTGCCCGGACACCGAGCCCATATGATCGCGAAGAGGAAAAGCATTATGAGAAACGATCCGAAAAATAAAATCCCGGCGCTGATTCTGCTCACGGCGCTGCTCGCTGCGGTTTTTCTGCCCTCCTGCGGAGGTGCGGGAGCTCCCGACACGACCGCGAACGGGACTGAGGCGGAAAGCACCTCCGCGCCGGACGCGGGCGAGATCCTCCTGTATGAGAAGGGATCGGATGCGAACTACAGGATCGTCAGGGCCGACCAGTGCGACAAATGGCTTACCGACGCCGCCGCGGGTGTCAGGAGGAGGCTCGAATCTGAATTCGGCGCGACGCTTGACATAATCACCGACTACGAAGGCAGGGGCGGATTCGAACGGAACGCCAGGGAGATCGTCGTCGGGCGGACGAACAGGTCAGACGAGATCGGCTACCCCGACCCGGATGAATACGGCTGGGGCGGATACTCGGTGTTCGTATCGGGCGGACGCGTCGTCATCGACGCCTCGGGCGAGGCGGGGATCACGGCAGGCATCGAGGCCTTCTTCGCGGCGCTCTCGGTCACACGCGGGGCCGGCGGGGAGACCGAAAAAATAACTCTTTCAGGAGGCACTGACATCATGATATCCAACAGGGTGGGGCCGGACGAGATCTTCGACATCGAAAACAGAAAAGACCTGGTCGCGATATGCTATTCGACCTGGTTCGATCCGATCATGGATCAGTCGGGAGACGATCCCGCGAACGTGACCGAGGTCCTCGAGGGCAAACGCGACTGGGGCGCCGAGGGAGAGTTCCACTACTGGGGAAAGCCGGCTCTCGGCTACTACCGCAGCACCGACCGCGACGTCATCCGGCAGCACATGATCTTGCTCAAGGAGGCGGGGATCGATTTCATCATCCTTGACAACACCAACGCCGTCACCGCCTGGAAGAACATCAGATACACCGACAAAACGACCGGAAAACAGAAGATATACTGGGACGCGATGGTGAAGGAGCCCTGCATCGCGCTGATGGAAACTCTTTACGAGATGACAGAAGAGGGACTCGATGTCCCGTACGTCGTCAACTGGTGCGGGACGCCGGTCGACTATTCGACGATCGACAAGCTCTATGAGGAAGTCTACGCGAGCGGCAAGTACGACCGTCTCTGGGTATACTGGGGCGGAAAGCCCTTCTTCCTCTGCACCGAGTGGAAGGGCGAGCGCGACGACATAAAGGTCAAGATGATGTGGGGGCTCCGCGGGAACATGGCCGCCGGGGAGTGGTCCTTCCTGAACTACCCGAACATAGTGTCGAGGGCCGCCGACGGCAGTGCCGAGCAGGTATGCGTCTGCGTCGCGGTACAGCAGGGATACATGTCTGATCCCGGCGCGATCGGCAGGCGGGGAGGCCTGACCTTCTGGGAGCAGTGGCGGACCGCCTTCGACGCCAGGCCGAAGGTCGTCACCATCACCTGGTGGAACGAATGGGCGGCACAGCGGTTCATCGTCGACGGGAAGACGAAGTTCGTCGACAACTACAACCGGGAATACAGCCGCGACATCGAGCCGATGGAGGGCGGCCACGGGGATCTCTACTACCGGTGGATGAAGCAGTACATCGAGGCTTACAAATCGGGCGCCGCCTGCCCGAAGCTCGTTGAGAACTGAGCGGACAGGGAGCTTCCAAAACAGTCAGGCTTCTTTAACAGCCCGGGAGTTTTTATGACGGAGACCTCAGATATTGCCCGGGATTCTTCGGCTTTTGCCTTTCTGCGGCGCTTCTTCCGCTGAAAAACAGAAAAAACCGCGGGCTCACGCGGAACAGGAAAAACACGAGGTTTTTATAAAATTATATTTGACATCTTGGAGAACAAATGACTGAAAGCACAAACCCGGGCAGAGTCTTGCCCGAAGCCGGGAGACTCTTGTTCCCCGACGGGAAGGGGTTCTTCCGGATCCTTCAGCTGACAGACATGCAGATCATCGGTCTCGGGTGCACCCGCAATCCGACCAGAGACCGCCAGATAAAGGGGACATACTTCAAAGAGGGCGTCCCCGACATGGACGCGCGCTGTTTTCAATATGTAAATGAGCTTGTGAAGCGGACAAAGCCGGATCTCATCGCCCTGACGGGCGACAACGTCTACGGCGAGTTCGACGACGACGGCGCGATGTCCGAGCTCCTCTGCCGCAGGATGGAGGGATACGGGATCCCCTGGGCGCCGGTTTTCGGCAACCACGACAACGAGTCGAGGATCGGCGTCAGATGCCAGATGAAGATGTTCGGGGAGTGCCCGCACTGCCTTTTCGCCGACGGAGGTGTAACGGGACACGGCAATTATTTTGTCAGGATTATGTCGGGCGGAAGAGACGTTTTCACCCTCTTTTTCCTCGATACGAACGGCTGCCGCAACGTCGGCAATCCATGGGCTCCCGAGGAGGGGATAACCCCCGACAATATCGACTACGACCTCGTCGAGCACCGCGATGGCATCTTTCCCGACCAGACCGCCGCCTTTCGCGCGGCGGCCGGGTCGATCGCGGCGGAGAACGGCCGGAAGATCCCGTCGGCGGTCTTTCTGCACATACCGATCGCCGCCTACGATCTGGCGAGAGAGGCAGCCGGATATGTCTTCAAAGAGAATTTTGACTACACCGGGCCGGACGGCTACGGCGGGATTTACGAGCACAACATACATAAGATCGACTCGGACGGGGTCTTTTACAGGACGTCGCGCGAGGCCGGGACGGTCGGCTATTTCGCCGGGCACGAGCATAAGAACGACATCTGCCTGAAGTTCGGCGGCGCGGTCTTCGCCTACGGGGTCAAGACCGGCATCGCCACCTACTACCGGGACGAAGCCATCGGCGGGACGGTGATCGATATAGACCCGGCCGGAGAGCTTTCGGTAAGGCCGGAATACTGCAGAAAACGGTTTGATATCCGCGACAGCTGACCGACAGCTGAGCGGGGAATGCTCATGATATTTTTATTTACATATACGGAGGAAAATCAGCCATGTACCTTTCAACTCAGACGAGCGGCGTATGCTCAAGATTCGGATTCGAGGCGGGCGTAAAGATCCTGCACGACGCGGGATACGACTTCCTTGACTACTCGATGTTCGACATGGTCAGCGACGCCAGCGCTCTCGTTCAGCCCGACTGGCGTGAGGTGACCGAGCGGAGAAAGAAATTCTGCGACGAAAACGGTATCTTCTTCAACCAGTCGCACGCGCCTTTCTCCTTCAACTGGGCCAATCCCGAGATCTGCGAGAAGGTGGCAAAGCCGAGGATCGAGCAGTCGATCGAGATCTCCGGAATGATGGGCGTCAGGGTCGCCGTCGTCCACCCGCTCCACTGGTTCCCCTTCAAGGGATTCGAGAAGGAGGCCAGGGAGATGAACCTCGCCTACTACCGCGGGCTGATCCCGGTCGCGCGCAACGCCGGGGTGAAGATCGGCTTTGAGAACATGTGGCAGAAGGAGGTCAAGCGTAAATGCATCTCGGACGACGTCGGATCGAGAGCCGCCGACCTCGCCTCCTACATCGACGAGATCGACAGCGAATGGGTCACCGCCTGCCTTGACCTCGGCCACGTCAGCCTTATCGGCGAGGAGGCCGAGGACGCCATCCGGCTGCTCGGGCACGACAGGCTCGGCGCGCTGCACGTCCACGACAACAGCTACACCGGCGACGACCATCTCCTTCCGGGGCAGGGAAAGATGAACTGGGACGCCATCATGGCAGCGCTCAAGGAGATCGACTACACCGGCGACTTCACCTACGAGGCAGACGGCTTCCTTCGCAACTGGAAGAACGACTACATCCCGCAGGCCGTGAAGTTCATGGAGCAGACGGGCAGATATCTGCTCGCGAAGATCGGGGAATAAAAAACAGTAAACGGGGCTGCCAGATCACCCTTCCGGTGTTTTGGCAACCCCTGTTGATTTTTTTACCGGATCCGTGACGGACGGTTCGCTTGTCTTCGCGGGATGCGGTTATTTCCGGCGAAGCAATACTCCGGATTCTTCGGTAGGGATCTTTTCGATCGTCCCTGCAACGCACAGCGCCGCAACTGCCTTTCTCAGCTTCTGCGTGATCCCCTTGTATCCCATTTCCTGCGAAAGGCCGGTCAGGTTGAGCGGCTTTTTCTCAAGGATCGACAGGATCTTTGCGTCGTAATCGCTGCTGCGCGCCTCGTCTTTCGGAGCGAAGTAGGGGTGGACGGGGATCCTGACAGTAAGATATCCGCGTGTCGCGTCCATTTCAAACTCCGGCATACCCGAGCCGTTTTCACGCAGCGAGGCAAAAGCGGTCGGAAAACCGGTGTTGCGTCCTTCGGTCAGCTTCAGTTCCTTCAGAAAATCGCCGATCCTGCGGTTTCGGTAGGCTCTGGCGCGAATATCGAGCGCCTTGATACTGTCGTCGGTGATACTGTTGTCGAACCCGGGGAAGCTTGTGATCTCCATCGACGCCGGGGTGATCCGGACGGTGATCGGCTCGCTGATCTGATAAGAACGGTGATAGACCGCGTTTGAAAGGATCTCCTCGACCGCCGCGTAGGGATAGTTCATGATACGTTCGGCTTCCGCCCTGTCTCTGTTCTTGATAACGGCTTCCTTCAAAGCGTAGTTTTTGATATAAAGCAGCGCCTCGGTAAGCTGACGCTGGATAGGACCTGTGAAAAGCTTTTCGGTCATATTCGACCCGGTCGGGTCGGGGATATCCACCACCTCGATACGGGCGTATTTGAAGTATTTTTCGGGATGTTCCGAAAACATCAGAAGCCCCACGTTCTTAGGCTTCCGGAATTCGGACGGGCCGGATACGAGCTGCATATCCTCGGCGAGACGGTTGAGATCCTGCTTCAGCGAATAGGCGTACAGATCGCTGCCGACCTTTTTCAGATGCTCGCGGATCAGACCGAGATCGAGATCTTCGATCTCTGCCGCGAGATTTGGTCTGTCATCGAAGGGTATGTCGGAAGAAACGTAATACAGCTGCTTCAGCTCTTCCGGAGTCGCCGCGACGGTATTGCTTGCTTTTCTGATATAGTATTTCTTTTCAGACCGCTTTTCGGAAAGAGAGACCGATGCCTGATAGGGACGCGAATAACCCCCGGTGACCCATAAAACGAGGACATACTTTCCCTCGAACAAAAAGGGTTCCGCGACCGGCTGATAAAAGGGCTCCAGATAGTTGCAGATCTCGCGGAGTTTTTTCTCGATGCCGTCGATGCGGTTCTGTTCGATCCCCTTTATCGGGAAAACGGGAGAGCCGTCTTTTTCTTCGACGCCGACAACGATATATCCGCCGCCCATATTGTCAATATCGTTGGCAAAAGCGCAGATCGTATGGAGGATCGGCTCAGGATTCCAGTCCGCTTTGAATTCCACTCTGGTCGATTCAACGATCGTGCGGTTGATAAGATCATTTATATCAACAGGTATAGCCATGTTTTTCGCCTCCTTGGCTGATTTCAGGGCAATTATACCACTCCGAAGGCGTTTTGTCAAGTGGCACGACGCACTTTTTGTCTAGTCACTCGACAAAAATCAATATAATTTGTCTAGTCACTCGACAAAAAAACGTCGAGTCACTCGACAAGATCATATCGAGTGACTCGACAGACACACCGTCGCGTACCGTCGCGCCGGCGACTTTCAGGCCCTTTCCGACGCCCCGATTTCCTTCTTCAGCGTCTCCCAGATCACCTTTGCGGCGAAGGCGGCGCCGGCGTCGGAGGCGTGGTGTCCGTCGTCCGAGAAGAACTCCCGAGCCGGGAACTCCCCCTGCCAGAGCCTCTCTCCGACTTCGGCGAGCGGCGCGCCGGTCATCTTTGCCGACTCGCGCTGGAGCGAGGTGATCGAAGGCTGCCGGGCGGGATCGTCAAGCGGCGCCCAGGTCATGTATATGACCGTCCGGGCTCCCGCTTTTTTTATTTCGGCGTCGAGCTTCGCCACCGCCCCGAGGTATGCGTCGCGCTCCTCGAAGGGATGCGTGCGCTCCTGCAGGATCACGTAGTCGTAGCTTCCGAGCCTGATGTTCGGCAGGACCTCGGGCTCCGACAGGTGCTTCGTCAGGCTCCATCCGCCGTGCGTCAGCTGCGCGACTCTCGGATCGAATCCCTCCGCGGCCGCAAGCGCCGCGACCTTTTCCGGCACCCCGTGGTGATATGTGTGAGAGTTTCCTATGAAGAGAAGAGCGAGCCCGCGCGCCGTTTTCAGTTCCATGACGTTGTTTTCCCCCGTTCAGGTATTATTTGCGACCATTATACCATTTTTCAGACGCGACCGCAATAAAAACCTTCCGCGGGGACGCGGCAGAGCCGCTGAAGAGCCGCTGAAGAGCCGCGGACACGGGATTACGGCCGGACCTCATCCGTGAGGCCGCAGTCCGCGACTGCTCATACGGCAGTCCGCGCCGGTCAT
>ONVJ01000082.1 GCA_900321265.1 uncultured Eubacteriales bacterium | reverse complement strand
GCGGGTGTCGTGGGCGGGGACCGCCATAATGGCGCCGGTGCCGTAGCCCATCATTACGTAATCGGCGATATAAACGGGTATCTCCTTTCCGTTCACCGGATTGAGAGCGGAAAAGCCGTCAAGTCTTACGCCCGTCTTCTCCTTCGCAAGCTGAGTGCGCTCGAATTCGGTCTTCTTCGCGCACTCCTCCCTGTATCTCTTCACCTCGTCCATATTTGCGATCCGGGAGGCGTATCTGTCGATCAGGGGGTGTTCGGGGGCCATGACCATGAAGGTGACCCCGAAGAGGGTGTCGGGACGCGTGGTGTAGATGCGTAGCTTTTCGTCCGTCCCGGCGACCGAGAAGTTGACGAAGGCGCCGGTGGATTTGCCGATCCAGTTGACCTGCTGCTGCTTGATGTTGGGCAGATAGTCGACCTTCTCAAGGTCGGAGAGCAGTCTGTCGGCGTATGCCGTTATCCTCAGATACCAGACGTCCTTCGACTTCTGAATGATGTCGCTGTGGCAGATGTCGCACTTGCCTCCCTGCGAGTCCTCGTTCGAGAGGACGACCTTGCAGGAGGGGCAGTAGTTGACGAGGGCGGTGTCGCGGAAGGCGAGACCCTTCTCGAACATCCGCAGAAAGATCCACTGCGTCCAGTAGTAGTAGTTCTCGTCGGTCGTGTCGATGACGCGGGACCAGTCGAAGGAGTAGCCCACCCGCTTCAGCTGGGAGGTGAACTTCTCGATATTTTTGTCGGTCACCTTTCTCGGATGGGTCCCGGTCTTTATGGCATAGTTTTCGGTCGGAAGGCCGAAAGCGTCAAAGCCCATCGGGAAGAGGACGTTGTATCCCTCCATCCTCCGCTTGCGGGAGATGACCTCAAGGCCGGAATAGGCCTTTATGTGACCGACGTGCATGCCGGCTCCCGAGGGATAGGGGAACTCGACCAGTCCGTAGAATTTCTTCTTCTCGGAGCCCGGCTCGCCGGGATCGGCGGCTCTGAACGCCTTTTCGGCCTCCCATCTGTCCTGCCATTTCTTTTCAACTGCCAGATAATCGTATTTCATAGCTGCATCAAGCCTCCGTACTGCCTGTGTCGTTGTCGTCCGGCTTCTCGGGAGCGGCGGTCACCCGTTCTGCGTCGGTCCAGAGCCGCTCCAGATTGTAAAACCGCCTTGCCTCGTCGGTAAGCACGTGTATCATGACGTTTCCGTAATCTATAACTATCCAGGAATTTCCGTCGCCCTTCCCCTCTCTGTTGTCGGGAGAGACTCCGGCGAGCGAAAGCCTGTATTCCGCCTCGTCGGCGAGCGCCCTGACGTGGGTGACCGATCTCGCACTGCAGATCACGAAATAGTCTGTCAGGCCGGAATCCTCGCCGAGATAAAGTATCGTCAGCTCTTCCGCGTTGCGGCGGTCGAGGACGTGATAGGCCGCTTCGGCGAGCGAGCGCGGGACGGGTCTTCCGTCGGGACCGAATTCCACCGACGGGCGGTATTCCTTGGTTTCTTCCATCTGTTTTTTCTCTTTCTCCTGTATCTTGTCTTTATCGCGAATGGCAGCGCCGGCGCAGCCGGCAGGCCGGATCGGTTTTCGCGCGGCGGAAGGCCGCGTCGCTTTGTTTTTTCAGGCGGGTCCGGCAGTAATATTGCCCGATCGCCGTCACCCCGAATATTCTTCGGGAGTGATTATTGCGTAGGTGTATATCCGCTCAAAATCCTCGTCGCCGGCCCTTAGAAAGGCTTTGTTCCGGTCGAAGACAGAGTCGGGGATATCGGCTCCGTAGATGTTCAGATAGCTGTTCACTGTGTCGAGAGCCGCCGATCTTCCTATCACGTAGTATGAGGTCTTCAGCTCTTCGGAATAGAGGGCACGCCCCGGGATAGTCACCAGCTTCAGGCCTTCGGCTCCCGAGAGGCCCTTTCCGACGACGAGCTCGGCGAACCACACGGCGTCTCTCACGCTCATGCCGGTCTCCACCCGCGGAAGGATGCTCTCGACCAGCGCCGACGCCTGTCTGACGCCGACCTTCTCTCTCAGCGTGCGGAGGAGCTCCTTCATGAAGAGCTTCTGGGCGTCGAGCCTGCCGAGATCGCCTGTCGCGTATCCCGACCTGTACCTGACGAATCCTTCCGCCTGGCGACCTTTCAGAACCTGCCTTCCGGCCTTGAGATGGATCGACAGATCCTGTTCGGGATCGTCGTAGTCCATATCCGCCGGGACGTCGATCTCGACACCTCCGACGGCGTCGACCGCGTCTGCGAAGACGTCGGTGCCGACGGTCAGTGAGTAATCGATCTTGACACAGAGGCTCCCGCTGAGAAAGGCGGCAAAGCGCTCCGCGCCGAGGGCGGCATAGAGGCTGTTGAGCTTTATCCCGCCGTCTCCGTCGAGCCCGGCGGATTCGCGGTCGACGTAGATGTCGCGGGGAAGCTGGACCACCGATATGCCTCCGTCGGTCTTCAGCGATATTATCATCACCGTATCGGCGAGAGAGGCCACCCTGTCGACTCCGAGGACCAGAAAATTATAACTTTCGGGGGTTTCGCCGTTCTCCGACGTCCTGCGGATCAGCGCGCCGGAGGGCATGTCTTCCGCTGTAAAGGGTATGTCTGTGTCGGCCGGCGGAACATATGTCCGGTTTCTCAGGACGAGCAGGACGGCGGTGAGCACCGCGAACGTCAGGAAGGTGAAAATGGCGATCCGGTAAACTAGGTCAAACTTCCGATCCTCTTCTCCCCGGCTCCTTTGCGCCTTCTTTTTTTTCGTCCGGTAGTCTGTTTTCATTCTTTTTCAAAAGAAGTATCAGCGAGTTTCTCGCTTCGGATGTCGAGGGATGTATCGGCATGCCGTCCTCGATGAGTCCTCTGAGGGTTATGTCGAATGATTCGATCAGGACCCTCGTCAGGTGCTCCTTCCTCTCTTCGGCGTCCATCGAGGCCGGATCGGCGTCCCAGAACATCCCGCGCAGCCTCACACACTCGGGGAAGGTCCTTGATTCGTCGATGTAATCGGCGAGGTATATGAGCTTTTCAAGCACCGTCATCCCCCGGCGGCCGGTGGTGTGCCAGCGTACCGCCCGGATCACGCCCGGATCCGCGAGGGCGGGATACTCGTCGGGGATGAGCGCCGCCGCGGTGATCGCGTGAAGCGTTTTCGGGGCGGCGGTCTCGATCGCGGTAGGCTTTATCCCGTATTTCCGGCAGACCTCGAGATGGCGCTCTACCGAATATTCTTTGGTGATGTCGTGAAGGAGAGCCGCCGCGCGCAGCCTGACCTCTTCGCGGGGAGAAAGGTAGAGCCTGCCGAGCCTTACCGCCATCTCCTCGACCGCGAGCACATGGATCAGCCTCTTCGGCGACAGTCTTCGGGGCAGATCGAGCCTCACCTTCGCGAGAAGCTCCGAAAACTCCGCCGAGCCTGCCTCAGGAAAGGCGTGAGTCCCGCCGTCCGTCCGGGCCCGGGAGGGCGGAATTGAAGAGATGTCCGCCATCGTCACAGTTCTATCTTCTTATGCTTTTCCGACTCTCTGTAGAGAACGATCTTCCGACCGGTCACGCAGACCGCAGCCGACCCGGTAAGAGCGGCCAGTCTGTCCGCCGCTTCGCGCGGCGTGATCCCCGCTGCCGGAAGGACTGTCAGCTTGACGAGTTCCCTGGCCTCGAGGGCGTCGGACACCGTCCTTGTCAGGTTGTCGCCGATGCCGTCCTTGCCTATCTGCATTATGGCGGGCTCGTTGACCGCGAGTCCGCGCAGATATGCGCGCTGTTTTGCAGTAAGCAGTGTCATAATCCGTATTTTCTCCAGACTTCCTCTTTTGCTTCCGCGATCTTCTTTCCGAGCTCGGCGGCAAGCTTCTTTACCGCCTCGCCGCGGTGGCTGACGGCGTTCTTCTCGTCGGGATCGAGCTCGGCAAAGGACTTGCCCAGCGGATCGAACCAGAAGAGGGGATCGTATCCGAAGCCGTTATCTCCCCGTTCGGCGCAGAGGATCTCTCCCTCGGCGCGCCCGGTGACGACCACCGGATCCGACTTTATCGGAGCGCCTTCGGGAAAGACCGCCGCCATGCAGCAGACGAAGGCCGCGCTCCTGTCCTTTACTCCGGCAAGCTCACGAAGCAGCTTTCTGTTGTTTTCTTCGTCGCCTCCGCCCGAATATCTGGCGGAATAGACGCCGGGAGCTCCGCCCAGCGCCTCGACGGTCAAACCCGAATCGTCGGCGACGGTTATAAGTCCCGAGAAGGACGCGCCGGCTCTTGCCTTTATGAGCGCGTTCTCCTCAAAGGTGGTGCCCGTCTCCTCTATCTCGCCCTCGAATCCAACGTCGTCGAGCGACACGAGCTCGAGCTTTACGCCGTCGACGTATGCTCCGAGCAGCACCTCGAGTTCCTTTATCTTGGCCCTGTTTCTTGATGCGATAAGTATCTTCATTCAGTTTCAGTCCTCCTGATCCTCAAAGAGAGCGTCGATGAATCCCGACGCGGAGAAGGGCTGCATGTCATCGATCTTCTCTCCGACGCCGATGAGCTTCACCGGAACGCCCACCTCCTCGCGGACCGAGAGGATTATCCCTCCCTTGGCCGTGCCGTCAAGCTTGTTGAGGACGATGCCGGTCAGATTTGTCACCTTTCCGAATTCCCTCGCCTGGCTGACCGCGTTCTGGCCGGTGGTGGCGTCGAGGACGAGCAGGTTCTCCCTCGAGCAGCCGGGGAGCTCCCGGTCGATCACCCTGCCTATCTTGGCGAGCTCGTTCATGAGGTTGACCTTGTTGTGCAGCCTTCCGGCGGTGTCGACGATCAGGACGTCGGCTTCGCGGCGCTTCGCGCAGCTGCAGGCATCGAAGACCACGGCGGCCGGATCGGAGCCCTCCGACTGGCGGACGAGCTCTGCTCCCGCCCGCTCGCACCAGACGGCGAGCTGGTCGGCGGCGGCGGCGCGGAAGGTGTCGGCGGCCGCGACGACCACCTTTTTACCCTCCGAGCGGAGTATGTTTGCGATCTTTCCTACCGACGTCGTCTTGCCGGCGCCGTTGACTCCGGTGACGAGGATGACCGAAGGCTTGGTGTCAAGCCTGAGCGGCTCCTCTTCGCCGATCATGCCGGATATTATCTCCTTCAGGGCCGACATGACCTCCTCCTTCGAGGAGAGCCTCGAGTCCTTTATCTTCTCACGAAGTTCACCGACTATCTTCTCGGACGCCGAAGCTCCGACGTCGGCGCATATGAGCGTTTCCTCCAGCTCGTCGAGGAAATCCTCGTCGACGCGCACGAAGTTCCGCAATATGCCTCGGATCCCGCCCACCAGGGCGCTTTTGGTCTTTGAAAGGCCGCTTTTCAGTTTTTCAAGAAAGCTCATCCCAGAACTCTCCTCCCTTTTTCCCGGCTACCTCGCTGACATCGAGCGTGAGTATCTTGGATATGCCCGATTCGGGCATCGTGATACCGTAGAGGCGGTCGGCGGAGTTCATCGTCCCTCTGCGGTGGGTGATCAGTATGAACTGCATCGAGTCGGAATAGCGTCTGACATAATGGGCGAACCTGTCGACGTTGACCTCGTCGAGCGCGGCCTCGACCTCGTCGAAAATACAGAACGGGGGCGGATTGACCTGCAGTATCGCGAAGAGGAGAGCGACGGCCACGAAGGACTGCTCGCCTCCCGACAGCTGCATGAGCGATTTGATTATCTTTCCCGGAGGAGCCGCCTTGATCTCGATCCCGCTCTCAAGCAGGTTCTCGGGATCGGTCAGCAGTATCTCGGCCGAGCCTCCCCCGAAGAGCTCGGTGAAGGTCTTTTTGAAGTTTTCGTTTATTTTATCGAAGGCGGTGACGAAATCCCGCTTCATATCAGTCTCGAGCCCCGCGATGACCTTCAGCAGATCGGCCTCGGCCTTTTCAAGGTCGTTCAGCTGAGCCGTCTTGGCGTCATACTCCGCCTTTTCGATCTCATACTGTTCGATCGATGCCGGATCGCAGTTTCCGATGTTCCGGATCTTGTTGCGGTATTCGGTCTGGAGCTCGAGGACGGCGGGTCTTTCCTCCTTCGTCAGCGGAGGATAGCCGCAGGCGATCGCCTCGGCCCTCGTCAGGCCGTGATCCTCCCAGAATTTCGCCGACATGGCGTCCATCTGCGAGCGGAGCGAGGCAAGGGATGTCTCCCTCGTCAGTTTTTCCTGCATGAGCCTGTCGTATCTGGCGGAGAAATCGGCGGCCTGCCTGCGGAGCTCGGCACCCGTCTTCTCGAATTCCAGCCCCGACTCCTCTGCGCGGGTCCGCCTCTCGTTGAGCTCTTCGAGGCTCTTCTCTCCCTCGGAATAGTTCTTTATGGAGAGGTCTATCCCGGCGCGCAGCTGCGCGGCCTCGGCCTCAAGACCGTCTGCGCGCTTCTCGCACTCGTCGGCCTGGGCAAGCAGCGTTCTCTGCTTCTCTTCAGCCATGGCTGCGAGGGCGTTGCGGCTTTCGACGTCTCTCCTGAGGGCCGAGATCTTCACTTCCGCGGCATTGGAGGCCGAGATGTTTTTCTCCCTTTCGGAAAGAGCCTCCTCCCTTTCGGCGTCGGCGTCGCTCCTGAAGGCCTCAAGCTCTGAGATCTTTTCCGTGAGTTCCTTCTTTCTCAGACCGAGAGATGTGATCTCGTTTTCCCTTTTCTCCCTCTCGTCCTCTGAGCTCGCGAGATCGCTCTTCAGTCTCTCAAGCAGTCCCGCGGCGGTCTCGAGCGATTCGAGCGCCTGATCCAGTCTTGCCTTTTCGACCTCGAGCAGCGTCTTTGTCAGATTCAGCTCGTTTTCGGTATCCGCTATATCCGACGCTGCGCTCTCCGACTCGGCCGACAGTTCCTTCGAGGTCTTGTCCAGAGACGCGATCTGCTTCTCAAGGAGCGAAAGCTCCTTCTCCATCCGCTTTATCTCTTCGGATCTTGAAAGTATGCCCACGCCGGTCTTCACCGAACCTCCGGTGAAGGAACCGTCGCGGTTTATCTGCTGGCCGTCAAGAGTCACGACTCTGACGGTATAGCCCAGTTTCTTTTCCATCGCCGTCGCGTTCTCAAGGCTGTCAAAGACAGCGGTCCGTCCGAGCAGCGATTCTATGACAGGCGAGAACTGCCCGTCGCAGGCGGCAAGCTCCGAGGCTATGCCTATAAATCCGCGGAAATCCGCCGCTCTCTTCAGATCGGCGGGAGTCTGGAAGCTTCTGACCGATGTCAGCGGGAAGAAGGTCGCGCGTCCGGCGTTTTCCCGGCGGAGGAATTCGATCGCGGCCCTTGCCGTCTCCTCATTGTCGACGACGATGTTCTGTATAGCCGCTCCGAGAGCGATCTCTATCGCGGTGACATAGCGGCTCTCGACTCTGATGAGCGACGAGACCGGTCCGTACACCTTTCCGCAGGAGGCTGTGCTTCCCTCAAGCGTTCCGGCGCGCCATGCCTGCATCACGCGCTTTACGCTGTTGTTGTAGCCCTCGAAGTGCTCCTCCATCCGGCGCAGGTCGCCGATCCTTCCCCGGAGGGTGTCGGCCTTTACCGTCGCGGCGGTGAGCTCGGCGCCGCAGGAGGCGATCTCTGCGGAAAGCGCGGAAAACCGGCCGCGGCGGTTACCGAGAAGCTCGGTCAGCGAAGCCGTCTTCGCGGTATAGGCGTTGATCGTCTTTTCGCTCTCGGCGCATTCCGCCTTGCGGCGTTCGACGTCGGCTGAGCGCTCGCCGATCTCGCGCTTTACCGCTTCTCCGCGGTCGCCGTCGGCGCTTTCTGTCCTGCCGAGGAGCTCGAGTCTCGCTTCGGTATCCGAAAGGTCGGCGCGGAAGGATGAAAGATTCTCAAACGCGTCGCCCAGGGCGCCCTCAAGCCTGTCGGCTCTCGCGGTGGCGGCTTCGGCGAGCTTCGCCAGCTCCTCCTTTTCCGCGAGGAGCTTTTTTATCTCCTCCGCGACAGATGCGGCCTCGGCCGTCAGCGCGGCAGCCCTGTTCTTCTCTGAGGCGGCTTCTGAACGTCCGGAGGCGGCCTTCTCCTTTTCTGCCGCAGCGGAGGCTTCGGTATGCTCCACCTTCGCGCGGGCAAGTTTTATGCCGGTGTCAAGTTCGTAGTTCTCGCGCGTCCGCTCCCTGATCTCGGTCAGCAGCGCAGAGGCCTCGCGGCGGTTTTCCGCGGTGAGCTCCTCAAGCCGCTCCTGACGGCTCTTCAGCGTGGCGACAGCCTCGCCGACTTCGGCGAATTCCAGCTCCGCCGTCCTGCCCGCCGCCTCGGCCGACGCGATGTCGCTCCTCAGCTTTTCGGTGTCGTAAAGCCAGAGCCTGACGTCCGCCTGCTTTTTGATTTCGCTGTATTCGACGAACCTGCGGGCCCTGATGCTCTCCCTCTGCAGCGAGGCGAGATGCCCGCTCATTATGGTCAGCGCGTCGCGGACGCGGTCCATGTTTGCCCTTGTGGCGTCGAGATTTCTCTCCGCCTCGTTCTTTCTGTGGCGGTATTTCGCGATGCCCGCCGCGTCCTCGAAGATATAGCGGCGTTCCTCGCTCTTTCTCGATATGATCTCGGCGATCCTGCCCTGCCCGATTATGGAATATCCGTCCCGTCCGATGCCGGTGTTGAGAAACATCTCGTATATGTCGCGAAGTCTCACCGCCGCTCGGTTGATCAAATACTCACTGTCTCCGCCCCTGTGATATCTTCTTGTGACGGTTATCTCGTCGTAGGGGAGATTCAGCCTGCCGGTCTCGGACGTGTTGTCAAATGTCACCGATACCTCCGCGAAGGACATCGGCTTGCGGCTGTCTGATCCGCCGAAAATAATGTCCTCCATGCGGTTGCCCCTGAGGCTTTTTGAAGACAGTTCCCCGAGGACCCACCGCATCGCGTCGGAGATATTCGATTTTCCGCTTCCGTTCGGGCCCACGATGACCGTGGAGCCCTTCTCAAACGTCAGCTTGGTCCTGTCGGGAAACGACTTGAAGCCCTGGAGCTCGATTGATTTCAGATACAAGAGCAGCCTCCAAAATTGCTGTCAATAATTGTGTATTATAATATTATATCCTATAAGAGAGCTTTTTTCAAGGATTTTTATTCTGCCTATCCGGTATTTTTCAGACAGATACCTTATATTCGACCTGTGCTGCCCCGCGGCCCTTGACGCCGCGCCGGCCGGCACCTCGAAGGTGACATGCGGAAGACCGACGAGCCCCTCCCGGCAGACCGCTTCCTCCATCCTCCTGCGGAAGACCTCCGCCATCGCCAGCTCGCCTGTAGCAGGATGGTAGACGCCAGCGGCTATCTCTCCCGGCGCGGCGAGCGACTCGCCAGCGCAGAGCCCGGTGCGTATGACGCGCACGCCGTGGCTGTCGAAGATCTCAAGGAGATCGGCGGATCTCGCGACCGCGTCCTCAAGGGTAAGCGGCGAATATTCTCCCGAAGCGGTCATTTCGCAGAGCCTTGTCCCCCTGAAGACTACGGTGGGATATATCCTGGCCTCGCATGCCCCCATGCGGCAGATCGCGAGGGCGGTATCCCGCTCGTCGGAGGGCGACGATCCGGGAAGACCGACCATCATCTGTCCGCCCAGCCTCAGTCCGGACCCGACGATCATGGCGCAGGCCCGCCCGGTGTCGGCCGCCGTGTGGCCCCGTTTCGATGCCTCGAGCACGCTGTCGGACATGCTCTGTATCCCGAGCTCTACCGTCCCGACGCCATACTCCTTCAGGATCGAAAGTATCTCTCCGTCGATATAATCCGGCCTCGTGGAGCATCTGACCGAGCTCACCGGGCAGGAGGGATCCGAAAGGAATCCCCGCGCCGTACTCAGCAGCCTTATCATAAGCCCGCGGTCGATCCCGGTGAAGGATCCGCCGAAGAAGGCTATCTCGGCGGTGTCGCCGGGGAGAAGCGTGGAAACGGCTTCCCTGATCTGTCCCTCCACCGAAGCCTCATCAAAAAACTGTCTGCCCGAGATCGTCCGCTGATTACAGAAGACGCAGTCGTTCGGGCAGCCCAGATGCGGTATGAATACCGGTATGTTTTTATGCCTGTGCTTTTCGGCAGACACCTGATCCGCCTGCGCCGCGGCGCGCTCTTTAACGTCCGCTCCGGTCATGTCAGCCGTCATCCTCAATAACTCCGCAGCCGATCAGCGCCTGCCTCGCAGCCTCCTGCTCCGCCCGCCGTTTCGAGCTTCCGGTGCCCCTGCCGAAGACGTTTGAATCGATCCTCGCCTCGACGGTGAAGGTCTTGGCGTGATCGGGTCCGGTCTCGGCGACCGTCACATACTCCAGCCTTTCGCCCTTTGAATCCGACTGGACGGTCTCCTGCAGGAGGGTCTTGTAATCGATCACCGGCCTGCCGGTCAGCATCCCTCCCAGTCTTTCGATGACCGATGGCATGACGTAACCCGAGACCGCGCGCTTGCCGGCGTCGCCGGCTCCCGAATCGAGATAAACGGCGGCGAGAAGCGCCTCGTAGGCGTCGCAGAGGAGCGACGGGCGGCTTCTTCCGCCTCCCTTTTCCTCACCCTTTCCGAGCCTGAGATGCTCGCCGAGGCCTATTGATCCCGCGTAGGAGGAGAGCGCCCTCTCGCAGACGAGCTCGGAACGGCATCTCGTGAGATCCCCCTCGGGGGAGTCGGGATAGTTTTCAAAAAGATATTCGCTTACGATGACCGAAAGGACAGAATCCCCCAGAAATTCAAGCCGCTCATTGCAGGGACAGACCTTCTGGCCGCCGTGCTCGTAGCTGTATGAAGAGTGGGTGAGCGCCTCTGTAAGCAGCGATCTGTCGGAGAAGCGGTATCCGATGCTTTCCTCGAGAGCTTCAGCTCCCGCGATCCCGCATGATCCCCTGGCGCTTTCGCCGGACGTCTTTCCGGCCGTGCTGTTTGTAACTGTTTTTTTCTTCATTTTTTTGAGTTGTCTTAGTCGCTTCCTGTGACGTCAGCGGCCCTCGGGCGACGTCTGCGCGTCCTGAGCCGCGGCAGGCGGCGCGAAGGTCTTGATCTCGCGGGCTATCGAGAGGATCGCACCCGACGAGGCGTAGCCGATCGCCTGGCCGATCGCGTTCTTTACCGCTTTTGCGTCGGACGAGCCGTGCGCCTTGATGACAGGCTTTGAAATGCCCAGAAAAGGTGCTCCTCCGAGTTCGCTCTGATCGAATCTCGTCCTCAGCAAATAAAGCTTTTTGTTCATCAGCATCCCCGAGAATTTTGACAGCGCGTCGGACATAAAAAGACCTTTGACCGTCGATATCATCAGATGGCCCATGCCCTCAAGCGACTTCAGGAGAATGTTCCCGGTGAACCCGTCGGTGACCAGAACGTCGCAGGCGTTCTTCGGGATCTTGTCAGCCTCGACGTTGCCGACGAAGTTGATCCCGGCGAGTCCCGAGAGCCTTTCATAGCTTTCGGTCTGGAGCGAGGTCCCCTTGCAGGGCTCTGCACCGTTGTTGAGGAGTCCGACGCGGGGGCTCCTGATCCCGAAGAGCCGGTGCATATATATGCTGCCCATAACGGCGAACTGTTCAAGGTAATCGGGTGTGCAGACGACGTTGGCGCCCGAATCGAGCAGCAGGACCGGCGGGTCCATCGGAAGCAGCGAAGCGATCGCGGGGCGTTTTATCCCTTTGATCTTCCTTACGATGAGAGTCGATCCGGTAAAGAGCGCGCCGGTGTTCCCGGTGCTGACGACGGCGTCGCCGCGGCCTTCGGCAAGCAGCCCGAGCGCCTTGGCCATGCTTGATTCCTTCTTGGTCCTGATGACCGTCAGCGGATCGTCGTTCATGCCCACCGTCTCGGGGGCGTCGACGATATCGAAACGTGAGAGATCAAGCGACTCCGCTTCGGCGATCCTGAGGATCTGTGCTTTGTCACCGACAAGTATGAAGCTGGCGTTATATTCATGAGACGCGGCGCAGACGCCCTTTACCGCCTCAAGCGGAAGACGGTCGCCGCCCATGCAATCAACGATTATTCTCATCTGTTCATCCTTTTCGGAACCTGCGGACAGCAGTTATTCTGTCCTGAAAAGCCTGCCTCCGAGTTCTGATACGGCTCCTGCCGATCTCTCGGCGTAGGCGGTGTATTTCGCGTTCTTTCCGCCCTTTACCCTCTTTTCGAGCGGCTTGATGATGCCGAAATTCGCGTTCATCGGCAGGAATTTCCCTACCGATCCCCGGCTGACGTATGCCGCCATCGAGCCAAGCATCGTCTCCTCCGGGAATAGTATCCTCTCAAGCCCGAGGCAGCGTCTCGCCGCGGATATCCCGGCGACCAGCCCCGAGCCCGCCGATTCGACATACCCCTCGACTCCCGTCATCTGACCCGCGAAAAAGAGATCGGGTCTCGTCAGCACCGAATAGTCGGCGTCAAGGAATCCGGGCGAGTCGAGGTATGTGTTGCGGTGCATCACACCGTATCTGAGGAACTCGGCTTTTTCAAGGCCGGGTATCATCCGGAACACCCTTTTCTGCTCGGGGAAGGCGAGATTCGTCTGGAACCCGACAAGGTTGAACATCGTTCCCTCTGTATTTTCCTTCCGGAGCTGAACGACTGCGTAAAACTGCCTGCCGGGGTATCTGGGATCCTCGAGTCCGACCGGCTTCAGCGGTCCGAAGCGCAGGGTGTCCGGCCCGCGCATCGCCATCACCTCGACCGGCATGCAACCCTCGAAGACCGAGGATGAGTAATCCCCTCCCCCGTCGAAGCTGTGCAGCTCAGCCCTGCGGGCCTGTGTCAGCTCGCGGTAAAAGGCGGCGTATTCCTCCTCCGTCATCGGACAGTTGAGGTAGTCGGCCTCGCCCTTGCCGTATCTCGAGGCAAAGAAGGCCTTTCCGGTGTCGACGGTGCTTCCGTCGACGATCGGCGCAGCGGCGTCGAAGAAGTGCAGTCCGGGGCAGCCGAGCTCGGACGTGATCGCGTCCGCGAGGGCGTCGGAGGTAAGAGGGCCGGTGGCTATTACCGTCACGCCGGTTTCGGGGACCGATCTTACCTCCCCGGGTATCACCTCGATATCCGGACAGGTCTTTACCATACGTGTGATGTCGGCCGAGAACCTTTCTCGGTCGACGGCGAGCGCCGAGCCTGCGGGGACGCGGTTGGCGTCGGCGGCCTTCATGACCGCCGATCCGAGCGCCCTCATCTCCTCCTTGAGAAGGCCGACCGCGTTGGTCGGGCTGTCCGACCGGAGGGAGTTCGAGCAGACGAGCTCGGCGAAATCAGGGTTTTTGTGGGCGGGAGTGTATTTTTCGGGTTTCATCTCGTAGAGCTTTACCCCGACTCCCAGTCTCACTGCCGCCAGCGCCGCCTCGCATCCGGCAAGGCCGGCGCCTATTACGTTGACCGTCTTTTTTTCCATCAGGTCTCGTCGGGAGCGTCGTCGTCGGTGGGGAGCGGCGCCTCGGGTCCGTCATAGTCGAGCGAAGGCATCGCGTCGGAGAAGTCTGCAGGCCAGGGATCCGAACCGTTATCCTTGCGGGGATCGGGCAGGAAATAGCCGCATCCCGGAGTCTGGCACTTCAGCCCTCCGTTCTTTCCCTTCCTGACATAGAGCATCTCACCGCATTTCGGACATACCGACGCGGAAGGCTGCGCCCAGCTTGAAAAATCGCAGCTTGGGTAGTTTTCACAGCTGAAGAAGGTGGTGTTCTTCTTTCCGTGCCTTATGATGATCCTCCCGCGGCACTTCGGGCAGGAGACGCCCTCAAGGGCCTGCTCCTCTGTCTTTGAGAAACGGCAGGCGGGGAAATTGGAGCAGGCGAAAAAGTAGCCGTAGGGGCCCTTGCGCCTTACCATCTCTCCACCGCAAAGCTCGCATTTGAAGCCGGCGGGTTCGGGGGCGCGGTCCTCCTTCTTCCCGGCAGCGCTTCTGTCGGCGGGCTTTTCTGTCTCGAGCGACTTCGTGTTGCGGCATCTGGGATAGTTCGGGCAGGCGGCGAAGCGGACTCCGCTCCTGCTGGTCTTGATCACCATTTTTGCGCCGCATTTGTCGCAGACGATATCAGTCTCTTCGGGTTCGGGAAGCTTTCTGACGCTCTCCTTGGCGGTGGCAGCGCCGAGCTCCTTTTCAAACCCGGTCCAGAATTCGCCCAGCAGCTTCTCTGACGAAGCGGTGCCGTTCTCTATGCCGTCGAGGCTCTCCTCGAGCTTCGCGGTGAAGTCGTAATCGACGATATCCGGGAAATCCTCCTCCATGAGCGAGGTGGTGTCGAACCCCAGTTCGGTCGGAACGAGGGCCTTCCCGTCGCGCTTTACGTATTTGCGGCCGACGATCGTGGTGATCGTCGGAGTAATGGTCGACGGACGGCCGATCCCCTTCTCCTCAAGGGCTTTGATGAGAGCGGCCTCGGTATATCTCGCAGGAGCCTCGGTGAAGTGCTCCGCAGACTCCGCAGACGCAGCCGGGAAGCTGTCGCCCTCGCGGATCTGCGCGAGATTCAGATTGCGGACGAGCGTCCCCGAATCCCCTGCGTCATACTGCTCTCCGAGATCCGAGATGCTGCTCCCCGCCGCGGTGTAGCCGCGGAAGGAGACAGAATAGCCCCCCGCTCTGAAGAGATGGCTTCCCGACGTGAAATCGACGTTCACGGTATCGATCATCGCGGACGCCATCTGGCTGGCGACGAAGCGCTCCCAGATGAGCTTGTAAAGCTTGTACTGATCGGGCGTCAGCAGCTTCTTTAAGGCGGCGGGCTCGAGGATGACCCTGGTAGGTCTTATCGCCTCGTGCGCATCCTGGGCGCCGCGCTTTGTTTTATAGATCCTCGGAGACGCCGGCAGATATTCCTTCCCGAAGGCGGCGGCAATATATTCCGCGGCCGCCGATCTGGCTTCGTCGGATACTCTCAGAGAATCTGTCCTCATATAGGTTATAAGACCCTGGGTGCCGCCGAGAGACTGGCCGAGGTTGATGCCCTCGTAGAGCTCCTGGGCGACCGCCATGATCTTCTCGGATCTGAACCCGAGCCGCTTTGAGGCCTCCTGCTGCATGGTGGAGGTAGTGAATGGCGGCTGAGGGTTCTTCTCCCTTGTTCCGTGCCTTACCGACGTCGCGACAACTCCGTTTTCGCGGACATCGGCCGCGATCCTGTCGGCGAGCTCACCGTCGGATATGCGCGCTTTCCCGGTCCCGTCGGTATCTGAGACATACCTGACCTCAAGCTGTCCGCCCGCCGTCTCAAGCATCGCGGAAACGGTGCGGTAGCTTTCGGGGACGAATGCCGCGATCTCGCGTTCGCGCTCGACGATCAGCCTTGTGGCGACAGACTGGACGCGCCCGGCGGAGAGACCGTTCTGTATCTTTCTCCAGAGCAGCGGCGAGAGCTTGTAGCCGACGATACGGTCGAGCACCCGTCTTGCCTGCTGGGCTTTCACGAGGTTCATGTCGATGGCCCTCGGAGCCTTTACGGCGGACTTGATGACATCCTTCGTCAGCTCGTTGAAGGTGACTCTCAGGGCCTTGTCGGGCTCGATACCGAGTACGTCGGCGAGATGCCAGGAGATCGCCTCTCCCTCGCGGTCGGGGTCGGTCGCGAGATAGACCTTCGACGCCGCTTTGGCCTCTTTCTTGAGCTCTTTTATCGTATCGCCCTTGCCTCTTATGTTGATGTAATGAGGAGTGAATCCGTCGTCGATATCGATCGCGAAACGGCTTTTGGGCAGATCGCGGACATGGCCCTTTGAGGCTATTACCCTGTATCCCGATCCCAGCGCCTCCTGTATGGTGTGAGCCTTTGTGGGCGATTCTATGATGAGAAGATTTTTCTTTGTCATTATGACGGTTCCTTTCGAAACGGCTGCCTGCCGGCGCTCCGTAAGACCGATTGGCGGCAATACGGAGCACCGCAGGGCGCGTTATGCAAAAACGCAAAAAAGAATTATAATACGTACATTCCGCCCGGGATACCGGTGACGAATCCCGATATCTCGAGCATGGTCAGCATCCGCATCGCGCTCTGGGCGGAATAGCCGAGAGGCAGGAAGAAATCGGCGCTGACCTTTTCCCCGCGGGGGATAAGCAGGTAGAATTCGCGCAACTCTCCGTCGGGCGGAAGCCTTTTTTTCGGCTGAGGCGCGGCAGGCGGAGAAGATTTTGCCGGTGAAGACTCCCTGACCGCTTCAGCCGGCCTGCCGCAGTCTCCCGCGGAAGCCAGCCCGTATGCGGAAGGGATCCTGTCCTCGCAGTGTGACGATACGGTCGATCTGGCGAAGGACTCGGCGCTGAGCGTCGAGGGATACTCGCCGGAGTATTCCGACAGGATGTCCTCGGTGCCGAGGACGGGCAGGGCTCCGTTCCTGATCAGCAGATTGGGGCCCGAAGACTGTCTGTCCTCTGTCCTCCCCGGGAGCGCGAAGATCTTCCGGCCCTGGTTTTTGGCGATATCGGCGGTGAGCATCGCGCCGCTTTTCAGCGCCGCCTCGACCACGAACACCCCGTCCGACAGTCCGCTTATAATGCGGTTCCTGACCGGGAAATGACCGGCGAGCGGAGGGGAGGAGGGGGGATATTCGCTGATCACCGCGCCGTTTTCGGCGATGAGGCGCATCAGCTTTTCATGCTCCCTGGGATAGGCCGAGTCGAGCCCGCAGCCGGTGACGGCGACCGTCGCGCCTCCGGCTTCGATCGCACCCGCGGCCGCGAAGCCGTCGATCCCCCTCGCCATTCCGCTGATTATCACGGCGCCGGCAGAGGCTGCCTCGTAGGCGGTCCTGTAAGCCGTCCGCATCCCGTATCCCGTCATCTCCCTCGTCCCCACTATCCCCAGCGAGAGCCTGCCGTCGAGGGCGGGCAGTTTTCCGGAGACATAGAGGAGATACGGCGGATTTGATATGCCGGCGAGCTTCGCGGGATACCCGGCCGATCCGTAGGTCAGTATCCCGATGCAGTTTTTTTCACAGTATTCCGCGATCCTCGAAGCTTCTGTAAGACTGCGGTCCTCCAGCCTCCTGATCTGTCCGGCGGACAGACCGAGGTCGGAGAACGCGCCGTCGCCGGCTTCGAAGATACCGCGGGCGGATCCGAATTTTTCAAACAGTTTCCTGAAAGGCGCGCCCGGCCCGAGGGCGAGCGACAGCCGTATTTCATGAACTGTTTCTCTCATCGATACCTCGTTCTTTCATACATTATCACCGACGCCGCGACCGCCGCGTTGAGAGATTCGACTCCGGGGCCGGTCAGCATCGGTATCCGGGTCAGTACGCCGCAGGCTGCAACTGCCCGTGCGGACAGACCGTGTCCTTCGTTCCCGATGACGAAGATGTCTTCGCGGCCGATTTCGAGTCCGGTCAGATCGACCGCTCGGGGAGCTAACGCGGCGCCGATCACCCGTCTTCCAGAAGCCGCGAGCGCAGAAAGAGCGCCGGGCAGATCCGGGACCTTGATGATCCTCCTCGAAAAGACCGCTCCCATCGCGGCTCTGAGCGTGCGCGGATTGTATACGTCCGCACAGTCAGACGATATGATCAGAGTATCGATTCCGAATGCCGCGGCCGAACGTATCACCGTCCCCAGATTGCCCGGGTCCTGCACCGATTCGACGGCAATTACTTCATCGCCGGCAATCTCCTCCGGCAGTTTTTCAACGCCGGGTTCGGAAAAATGGAGATCTTTCATATAGCCGGAAACCGATATTATCCCCTCGGGCGCCTTCTCATCCGATATCTTGGAAAAAGCGCTTTCGGACAGGACCGCAGGCTGAGCGTCGCCGGCAAGACCGCCGAGCTCGTTAAGAATGCTTTCTGCCCTGTCCTCGCGGAGTATCAGGTATTCGGGAGTCCTCCCGCAGGCGAGCGCCTCGTCAAGCAGCTTCCTTCCGTCAAAGCGGAACAGGCCTTCCCTGTCCCGGTATTTCCTTTCCTGAAGCGAACAGACGCGCATGACGAGGGGATTCGTCCGTGAACTGATATATACCGGTTTCTTCATTTTTTCTCTTTCCGGAGCCGCCCGCAGGTCGACCGGGGCGGCTCAACATAGACATATGAGGCTGCGGCAGATGCTCGCAGCCCCATATATGACGGTTCAAAGCGCAGCTTTGGCTTTTTCGCAGACAGAGGCGAAAGCCTCCTTGTCGGAGACGGCGATCTCTGCGAGCATCTTGCGGTTCAGCTCTATGCCGGCGAGCTTGAGGCCGTGCATGAGAGTGGAATAGTTCATTCCGTTGACCTTTGCCTGAGCCGAAATACGGGCGATCCACAGACGGCGGAAATCTCTCTTTTTCAGCTTGCGTCCGATATATGCGTAGTTGCCGCTCTTCATCACCGCTTCCTTGGCGGTGCGGAAATGCTTGCTCTTTGCGCCGTAGTAGCCCTTTGCGGCCTTGAGAACGGCGTTTCTTCTCTTGCGCGTCATCATCGCGCCTTTTACTCTTGCCATGATTCTTTCCTCCTTCTTATAATTCCGCGATCATTTGCCGATCAGGCGTCTGATGTTGGAAGCCATCTTGCCCTGAACGAAATCGGAGGAACGAAGATGTCTCTTTCTCTTCTGGTCCTTAAGGCCGAGTTTGTGACGGTGATGCGAATGATTCATTTTGACCTTGCCGCCGGCGGTAACGTCGAACCGCTTGGCAGAGGCTCTGTGTGTTTTGATTTTTCCCATTGCGGATGTATCTCCTGTAGAAATAATATTCGGTATGCGGTATTTACTTGCATGTCATGCCGCGTCAAAGGCGCGGGACAGGCCCGCCCTGCTTCCGGACAGGTTTATTCCTGTTTCGCGGACCCTTCGGAGGGCGCGGGATCGGCCTTCGGCTTCTCCTTCTTCTGTCCGCCCTTCTTTGACGAATCCCTGATCGGCGCGATCATCATCGTCATGAGTCTGCCCTCAAGGACCGGGGCCTTCTCGACCGTTCCGTATTCGGCGACCGAGTTCTCAAACTGGGTGAGGTTGTCCCTCCCGAGCTGCTGATGGCTCATCTCACGGCCGCGGAATCTGAGAACGACCTTGACCTTGTTTCCGTCCTTGAGAAAACGGATGGCGTGGTTTACTTTTGTCTCGAAATCGTGAGTGTCGATGCGGCAGGACAGCTGCACCTCCTTGATCTCGATGATGTTCTGCTTCTTTTTCGCTTCCTTCTCCCTCTTGTCCTGCTCAAAGCGGTAGCGGCCGTAGTCGGCGATCCTGCAGACGGGCGGCTGGGCGCCGGGGGAGATCATGATGAGATCCAGGCCGGCGTTGTAGGCGATCTGAAGCGCGCTCTCGGGCGCCATAATGCCGAGCTGCTGGCCTTCCTGATTGATGACTCTAACTTCCTTGCATCTGATGGCTTCGTTGACAAGGATATCCTTGGTTGCTATTGTTTTTCACCTCCGGAAAAATGAGAAAGATGATGTTGATGGACAAAAAAGCACGGGGCTACCCCGTGCGCACCGACACTTCTCCGGCCTTCCGGAGGTGTCCGACATATCGACCGCTGCGCGCCTCTGCGGCAGGGTGAGAACGGAGTGTTCTGCTTTATTCTGCGGTATTATATCACATCCGGCGAAGGATGTCAACAGTTTTTTTGAATTTTTCCTGCCTTCCGGTCAGGTGGCGGCGGTCAGGGCGTCACGCTCACGGCGCCCGGCGGCTCCGTTTCGGTATCTTTGTCAATTTTGACGATTTTGCGGCGATCTTTTTGTAATTATTCATAATTTACTTTTGGCCGACTTTGATGTATAATTATTTCACTCTCGCGGGGAATACCCTGCGACAGGCCTCGAAAGCACAACGGTCACCTTTTTCCGCGGAATATCAAGCTTATGATATCAACGCGCGGGGGAAGGTCACCGTTGTCGTTTTTTTCTCCGGGGATCAGCCGTATACCGCCACGAACCGGTATTCCGAAATGTTCACCACCGTCCCGTTGAAGGTGACGAATTTTCTTCCTCCGAAGTTCACAAGCGTCTCGCTCTCGCTCTCCGTCCGCATGTGGGCGGTCTTTTTATATCCGGTGTCCCAGGAATATACGATGATAATATTGTCGCGGGTGATACCCTGAGACGGGCTCATAGGCATGTATATGTAATCGTCGTCGGCGTCCATCCCCTGGCCGACGTAATTGCTGTTCGGTGCCATCTCGATCGTCGACAGTATGTTGAAATCGCCGTCGGTTATGCAGATCCGGCCTCCCGCCGCGACCGCGTATCTGTCTCTTTTCTCGTTGTAGGCGATCGCGTAGGGATTCCCCGATCCGAATACCGCCGTGCCGGTCACAGCGAGCGTTCCGGGATCGACGAAGGTCAGCTTTCCGTCCTTCATGTTTGCGACGACAAGTCTCTTTCTCAGGCTGTCGTAGCAGATGTCGTTGCAGTGGTCGAGGGGAAGCTCTTCGCTGACAGCTACCTCCTCGGATGTCGAAACATCCTTTTTGACGATTATGTCTGTCTCGACTCCGTTCGCCTTCCTGTAGAGGCTGACATAGAAATACCTGCCGTCGGTCGCCGAGCCCTGTGTCCCCTGGAAGCCGTTTCTCGCCTTGACGGTCGCAACCCGGTCGAAGACCGCAACAGCCGCGAAGTCGGAGCTCAGGATCCTGTTCCCTTCAAGCACCGCGGACATTGTGTAGACCGCCTCGAAGCCGGCGGGGACGGTCATATTTCCGTCTGATGTGAACTCCCTGTTGTAGGCGATCTGATTCTCAAAGACGCGGCAGGCGGCCGCGGTGAGGGAATCGGTCTTTCCGGCGATGATGAGCTTGTTGCCCTCTGCCCTTATCCCGTATCCGTTCTCGGGAAGAGAGGCGATGAAGCTCTCCGCCTCCCGCCTTTTGCATGCTCCGACGATTATCTCGGGCCGCGACGCCTCAGGTGAATCATAGCCTCTGATGTCGCTCGTCATCTCGATATCTGCGCCGGTCACCCGTCTGACCAGCTTTATGAGTGCGGTGCAGTCGACCGTCATCGGATGGCTCTCGTCAAGCCTCACCATCCCGAATTCGCTTTTTCCGTCCTTAACTATCTCAAGGACCGCCGGAGCCGCTTCTGAGATCACGGGAAGCGTGACGTCCCCGGTAGAATCCGCAGGCACACCTGCGCCGGGAGCGCAGCCGGCGAGCAGTATCAGCGCCGTTAAGAGGATTATCCGCGCCGCAAATCTTTTCTGTCTCATTATTCCTGCCGAGGTCATTTTTTGTATCTCAGCGTGACGCTTCCGTCTTCTCGGTAAAATACGGTATGTCCGCAGAAATTGAACCCTTCGATAAATTCAAAATACTCCTTCATGCTGCCGAAGGGGCAGTGGGAGCCCTCGATCACCCTGTAAGCGGCTTCTCCGCCGCCGGACAGCAGCTCTCTGAGCGCCGCGAGCTGGATCTTCGCGCCTGTCACGCAGGCGAGTTCGGGGTCGGCGATCCTGAAGGAATCGGTATGAGCGCCTCCGGTCGCGCCTCCGATCGCAGGGTGAACGGCAGGGATGACCTGAGAGACGTCGCCCATATCCGAGCACCCGAAGGAGTTCCCGGGAGAATACCTGACAGCCTCATCGCCGAGCAGTTCTCTCGCCGCGCCGAGGAGGATGTCGTTCAGTCCCCGGTCGTTGCATCTCGGAGCGTATCCGGGAGCGTCGCGGATGACAAGCCTGCAGCCCATCGATGCAGCGGCGGCGGCCGCGGCCCTGTTGATGCGCGGATTGACCTCCGCCATGCTCTTCATCGTCGATCCGCGGATGTAGGTCTCGACTTTAACCCTGTCGGGAATCGCGTTGACCGACTCGCCGCCCGCGGTGATGATCGGATGGAATCTTATGTTCCGGCTGTCGTCAAAGGTCTCGCGCAGGGCGTTGACGGCGTTCAAGGCCAGATTCGCGGCGTAAAGGGCGTTGTTCGCCCCTCTCGGATCGCTCGCGTGTGAGGATCTTCCGAGGAATTCCCAGATCTTGACCATGCAGCCGTTCGAGGAGGCATTGGCCGAAAAGCCTCTGCCGCCTCCCTGATGGACCATGAAGGCGAGGTCGACACCGTCGAGGTATCCCCGCTTCATGAACTCCTGCTTGCCTCCGTAGTAGCTTATGACTCCGTCTTCGATGAGCTTCGAGCGGTATTCGAGCTCGATCATCTCCTCGGCGGGGACGGCGAAGAGGCGGATCTTTCCACAGAGCCCCTCAGTCACCTTTTTATCGGTCAGCGCCGCGGCGATACCGAGCAGCGCCGCCGACTGTGCGTTGTGTCCGCAGGCGTGGACGGCGCCGGTCTCCCTGTCGCATTCGGGGTGTCCGGGCACGATAAGTGCGTCCATCTCTCCGAAAACGCCGACCGTCGGTCCGGGGATGCCGGTATCGACGTCACAGTAGAAGCCGGGGATGTTTCCGGCCTCGCAAAGAGTGTAGCCCAGCTCAAGATACTTCCCCCTGAGATACTCATGCGTCTTCCACTCGCGGTATCCCGTCTCGGGGTTCTTCCAGATATGTCTTTCGGCCTCGAGGATCAGCTCTCTGCGGGCGTCGACGGCCGAATAAAGGGTATTTCTTTCTTCATCGGTGAGTTTCATCGCGCTTTTCTCCTTTTTCAGATCCCAACAAGACTGTCCGGCCCGAAGCTCTGCGGAAGCAGCTCCTCCAGGGTGTATACCGCGAGCTCCGCCCTTCCCTTTCCCGGGACACGGCGGGTGAGGATTATCTTTGCAGACGAGGGATCGCAGAATTCCCGGATCACCTGTCTGCAGATGCCGCAGGGAGGGCAGAAGTCTCTTCCTCCTTCGGCGGGACCGCCGGATATCGCCACCGCGAGGATCTTCCGCTCACCGCACGAGACGGCACGGGAGACCGCCGATCTTTCGGCGCAGATGCCGGCGGGATATGAGGCGTTTTCGATATTCGCGCCGGTGTAGATCCTGCCGGACGAGGCGAGGACCGCCGCGCCGACGGCAAAGCGGGAATAGGGGGCGTAACAGCGGCGCGACGCCTCTTCGGCTCTGCCTGCCAGTCTGCGTATCGTTTTTCTGTCGAGTTCCATGGTCTCCCCTCTCATGCCCCGGCGATATGCATGAGGACCTTCGTCATCTTCTCAAGCGACGAGACCGGGATGAACTCGACGCAGGAATGGAATCCGTACCCGCCTGTCGAGAGGTTCGGGCAGGGCAGGCCCTCGTAGGAGAGCCTGGCGCCGTCGGTGCCTCCCCTGATCGGGACCCTGACCGGCTCGACGCCCTCTTTGCGGAAGGCCTCCTCGGCGCCGGTTATCAGCCCGAAGTGCGGAAGGATCTTCTCCTTCATATTGTAATAGCTGTCCTTCATCACAAGCTCGAAGCGGCCCTTGCCCCATTTTCCGTCGAGGTATTCCGCAAGACGGGAGAGGAAGGCCTTCCTCGACTCGAAGGAATCGCGGTCGTGGTCGCGGATCAGGCCCTCGACTCTGCAGAGCGTCTCGTCGCCCGAAACCGACATCACGTGGTAGAAGCCCTCGTAACCCTCGGTGTGGGCCGGAGCCTCTGCCGGCGGGAGCATCGATATGAACTCGTTCGCCATCAGGATCGCGTTCTTCATCAGGTTCTTCGAGGCTCCCGGGTGCATGTTCACGCCGTGGACCGCCAGATCGAAGGAGGCGGCGTTGAAGTTTTCAAACTCGATCTCGCCTACCGGCCCGCCGTCGACGGTATATGCCTCCTTCGCAGGGAAGCCTGCGACGTCGAAGAGGTCGGCGCCCCGTCCGATCTCCTCGTCGGGCGTGAAGGCGACGGCGACCGGTCTGTGGGAGGCATCCCCCGAGACCAGCCTCTCGCAGGCGGTGACGATCTCTGCGACGCCCGCCTTGTCGTCGGCCCCCAGCAGCGTCCTGCCGTCGGTGACGATCAGTTCCTCTCCCTTCAGCTTTTCAAGATCGGGGAACATGGCGGGAGTTATCCGGGTTCTTCCGTCGGCGAGAAGTATCTCTCCGCCGCGGTATTCCACCACCGACGCCCTGATGCCGTCGCCGGGAACGCTGGAGGAGGTGTCCATATGCGCGATAAGACCTATAGCGGGCAGCCTTGCCCCCTCTCCCTCTCCGGGAAGGTATCCGTAGACGTATCCGTGCTCGTCCTGCCTGACATCGGCAAGTCCGATCCTTTCAAGCTCGCCGGCGATCATCCGACCTAGCTCGAGCTGCCTCGGAGTCGAAGGGCAGCCTTCGGCGTCGGGGTCGGAGTTCGTCCCGACCGACACGTATCTCAAAAATCTTTCAGTGACGTCTTTCATATCCTGATCCGCCTTTTCCCGGGGGACATATCCGGCGCACCGGCAGTCCCCGCGTGTTTTTCATGAAGTTTTCTAAAAAAATACTGAGAAGTGAAGCTGTTAATAATCCTCGCCGCAGCTTCTTTGACGATCCCGTCCCGCGTCCGGTTCAGCTCTCCTGAGGTCTTTCTCTCACAGCAGCGGCGCGAAGAGGCGGAGAAAGAGCTGCCCGAACCTCAGCGGCAGCGAACGGCCGCTCATGAATTTTTCGGTCACGTCCCGGCATTTTTCCTGCGTTTCCAGAAAGTCTTTTTCAACATCCGCAACCGCCGGGCAGCCGATCATGACGCAGCCGTCCTCGAAGTGGTGGTAGAGGCTGCGGAAGTCGAGATTGACCGTCCCGCAGGTGGCGATCTCGCCGTCGGCGACGCATATCTTCGCGTGGCAGAAGCCGGGAGTGTATTCGAAGATCTTTACGCCGTCGGAGATCAGCCTGTGGTAATATGACCTCGTCAGGTTGTAGACGAGCTTCTTGTCGGGTATGCCCGGCGTTATGATCCTGACATCGACGCCCCTCATCGCCGCGAGCCCGAGCGCGCGGCTCATCTCGTCGGTGATGATCAGATAGGGAGTCATAAAATAGACGTATCTGTCCGCCTTCGAGATGATGTTGAGATAAATGTCCTCGCCTATCGTCTTTTTGTCGGTGGGATCGTCGGTGTAGAAGATGACGTAGCCTTCGGCTCCGGCGACGCTCCGGGAGTTTTTCAGAAAGACTCCGGGATCGGGATCTCCCTCCCCGCTCTCCGCCGCGTTCCACATTTCCAGGAAGGCCGCCGTCATCGCGGTCACGGCATCTCCCTCGATCCTTACCCCGGTATCCTTCCAGTGACCGGCGGAAAAACCGATGTTGAAATACCGGTCGGCGAGATTGTATCCCCCGGTGAAGCCGATCCTCCCGTCTACCACCGTTATCTTGCGGTGGTCGCGGTTGTTGAGGAAGAGGTTGAAAAAGGGCATGATCGGATTGAAGACCCGGCATTTTATCCCCTTTGAATTCAGCCGGGCGGCAAAATCCGAGTCTACGAAGGCGATGCTGCCAACGTCGTCGTAGAAGAGTCTGACGTCGACGCCGCGCTTTACCTTGTCAAGGAGTATCTCTTCGATCTCCGCCCAGGAGGAGGCGTCCTCGACCGCGAAATATTCGAGAAAGATGAATTTCTCGGCCGAGAGCAGCGCCTCTTTCTGCGCCTCGAAACCGTCGGCGGCGGCGGCGTAGTAGGTGACCGACGTCCCGCGGCAGACGGGATATCCCTTCTGCCTCTCCATGTAATCGGAGATACACCTGAAGGCGGGATGCTCCGCGGCGAGGCCTTCGGCGGCAGCCGGATCCCCGGTCAGGTATCCGGAGAGCTTTTCGTCAAGCGCCTCGAACCGCTTTCTGATCTTTTTCGTGGTCCCGGAAAGGCCGGTGAAGAGATAGAGAGATATCCCGACGACAGGCAGCACCAGGATCAGTATTATCCAGGGTGTCTTGAGCGCCGAAGTCTTGTTGCGGCTGTATATGCCCAGGACCAGAAAGACCGCGAGCAGCCGGAGGCCCACGTTTATGAGCTCCGCGTATACGCCGCTTATTCCGATCAGCATGAGCGTCAGCGTCACCGCGGCTTCGAGCAGGACCGCGACAGAGAAAAATACAAGTCTCAGCACGCCGTTCCTGCTCTCCGGCCTGTCGGTCGCCCTCTCACGCCGGTGCGGCGCGCCGGAGGATCCTGCAGTTGTTTTTTTCTTCATTTTCACACTTTCCGTATCCTGATGTCCGGATACCGTGCTGCGGCATCGCCGCAGGGTGGAAAGCGGTCCGGGATCAGCCGCGGAGCCTGTCTTTCAGCACCCCTGCCTGTTCCTTGGCGAAGTCCGCGATCTCGCTCACGGTATCCCCCTTCAGGGGATTGGGTATCCCGGCGCGCTCAAGCGTCTCGAAATATCCGTATTTGCCGCCCATCGAGCAGAGCCTCAGATAGGTCCCCCAGGCGTCCTCACCGTTAACCGCCATGCGGTAGATCGAGAAGGCGCCCATCTCGGCGAGGGCGTAATCGACGTAATAGAAGGGATAGAGGAAGATGTGCTGCTTCTGCATCCAGAATCCGCCGCCCGAGAGGAAGGCGTTTCCGTCGTAGTCTCTCCAGGGCATGTATTTCTCCTCGATCTCCTTCCAGTATCTTCTCCAGTCGGAGGGACCGGAGGAGGGGTTCTCATAGACGCGGTGCTGGAACTCGTCGACCGATACCAGATAGGGTACCGTCTTGAGTGCCTCGGTGAAGTGAGAGTATCTGTATCCGTCGGCCCTGTCCCCGAAGAAGCTGTCCATCCAGGGGTAGGTGAGGTGCTCCATCGACATCGAGTGGATCTCGTTTATCTCGCTGGTCGAGAAGACGAGCGAGCTGATCGGGAGCAGCCTCGAGGCATAGTAGCACTCAAAGGCGTGGCCGGCCTCGTGGGTGAGAACGTCGACGTCGGCCGACGTCCCGTTGAAGTTTGAGAAGATGAAGGGGGCCTTGTATTCGGGCAGCGAGGTGCAGTATCCGCCGAGGTGTTTGTTCTCCCGCGTGACGAGGTCGTAGAGCTCGTGCTCCGCCATGAAGCCGAAGAATTCGCCGGTCTCGGGGCTGAGCTTTTCGTACATCGCCTTCGCCTTTTCCACCAGCTCTTCGGGCGTGCCGATCGGGACCGCGTTGCCGTCCGGGAACATGAGGCTCTCGTCGTACCAGTGCAGTTTGTCCACTCCCAGCCGCTGCCTCTGCTCCTCGTACATCTCGGCGCAGACCGGCGTGACGTATCTGCGGACCTCCTCGCGGAACCGCTCAATATCTGCGGGTGTATAGTCGTATCTTCCCCTGCTCAGGTAGACGTAGTCGATATAGCTGTCAAAACCGAGCTTCCGCGCGATCCCGCAGCGTATCCTGACAAGCTTTCCGTAGATCTCGTCAAGCTTCGGCGAGATCTGCTCGTAAAGTCCCGCCCAGGCTTCGAAGGCGGCTTTCCGCTCCTCCCTGTCGGTCGACTGCATATGCTTCAGAAGGCCGTAGAAATTGCACTTTTCCCCCATGAATTCGACCGAGCAGGCCGCCGCCGTCTTAGAATACTCGGTCTTGAGCATGTTTTCTCTGATCGACGGAAGGATGACCTTCGGGCTTATGAGTTTATCGCTCTGCTCAAGATCCCTGAACATATGCTCCCCGTATTTTTTCTCGAACTCCGCCCTGAAGGGGGTTTCGATAAGCGCCTTGTTGAGCTTTTTTATGAGGGGCATGACGGTAGGCATGAATTTGTTGAAGTATTTCAGCTCGCCGTCATAGAATTCGTCGCTCATGTTCATGGTGTTGCGGATCTGCGCGATGCTGGCCATGGTCATCACTTTTTCCTGTTCGGCGTTGAAGGACAGAAAGGCCTCCTCAGCCTCTTCGAAGCTCTTCGCGGCGCGCAGCCGCTTCGTCGCCGATCTGATCAGCGCCTTAACCTTCTTGGGATCGGGACGCTCGTACTTCAGGTCTCTGAATTTTTCCATCTTTTTTTCTCTCTTTCTCCCGCCGCTGCGGCCGCGGCATCTCTTTTGCGAAAACAGGCCGCCGTAATGCGTCTTCGCTTTTATGTTCGGTGTGTTTTTTTCAAATGTCCGGCGCCCTTCGAGCCTTCATCTGACGATGACGCCGACTCCGTCGGGTATCACCGTCAGCTTCGCGCCGGGGCTTCCGGTCAGCGAATCGGCAAGGGCCAGCGCCTCTTCCGGACTGTGCGCCGGATACATCCCCAGCGAGCGGACGAGCCGGTCCGGTGCGTCTGAAACGTATACTATCCTCGCGCGATTCCTTATCCTGAGGAAGATCTGCGCCTGCCACTGGTCCGGCAGAGTCGCGTCCCTGCCGCGCGAGAGGATCCCCGCCTCCAGGGCGGCGGGATCCGGGCCTGCCGTCAGCTCGCGGCAGAAGGCATCCCCGCCGTGGCCGTCCTCGCTCTTCGAAAACATGACGATGACTCCGCCGGGGTTTACGCAGGTCTCGGCAGCCGTCATCCCCTTGACCGACTGGTATATGTTCTGATCGAGCGGATAGCCCCCGTTGGTGGTGACGACTATGTCCGCCGGCAGCGGCGGGGCGCCGCAGAGGCTGTCGAGAAAGGCGCATCCGGCGGCGTGCGCCGCCGCGGGATCGCCGGCGACCGCGCGGATTATCTCCTTCTTCCCGTTCAGGACGACGTTGAGGATAAACGCAAGTCCTGCCTTTTTCGCCGCCCAGAGCATGTCGCGATGCACCGGATTGCCATCGGTGATACCCGCTCTCGCGCGGGGATCGGCGATGAACTCGGCGCAGTGGTTCGCCAGCACCGTCCTACGCGACGCGACTCCGGGGAGCACAGATTTTCTCCCTCCCGAGAATCCGGCGAAGAAATGCGGCTCGATGAATCCCTCGGACACCAAAAGATCGGCGTCCGCGGCGATGCTGTTCACGAGGCACTCCCCTCCCGACGGCAGCCTGCCTAAGTGTGTCATCCCGGGAGAATCGCAGTCGTGTATAACGATCTTCTCCCTTTCGACGAATTCCCGGCCGAATTTCGCCTCGAGCTCGGCGAAGGTCGTTCCCCTGTGGCAGCCGGTGGCGACAAGGATGGTGATATCCGCATCGGGACTGCCCGCTCTGATCTCATTCATTATCGCCGGCATAAGTATCCGGCTGGGGACCGGGCGGGTGTGATCGCTCGCGATGACGGTGACCCGCCTCTTGCCGCGGGCAAGCTCACGCAGCGGCGGCGAGCCGGCCGGCGACAGCATCGCCCGTGCG
>ONVJ01000166.1 GCA_900321265.1 uncultured Eubacteriales bacterium | reverse complement strand
GCCCGGTATGACCGATCTTTAAGCTGCCTGTACAACAGCCCGTTGAAAATTGTCTCCGCCATCCTCAGTCTCCCTCCTCTCGCGGCTTAACTTATAATTATATTAGCATACAATTGCCTTGTTGTCAACAAAAGCGTAAAACCGAGAGAAAAAACCTGAAGCTGCTTCATCCTCGGGTGAGAGTCCGCCGGGCACTCCGGACTCGACGTCCGGCATGCCGCGCAACCTCTCTCTCTTGAGCTCTTTATCCGGCTTTTCCTTCCTGTCCGGACAGGAGGCTGTTCAGATACCGGTATTCATTTTTGTCAAGCTCCCGCAGGCCGCCCGGCTCCAGTTCCGGATCGAGCCTGATACCGCCGAAGCTTATTCTACGCAGCTCGATCACACGGCAGTCGGACGCCCGCATTATGAGCTTGACCTCGTGCTTTCTGCCCTCGGCGAGTTCGATCTCGGCAGAGAAGGCGGGACCTTCGGGATTCTTCAGATACCTCATCCTGCGCCGGGGCGGCAGCAGGTCGCGAAGCCCGTAAACGGTATGCAGCCCTGTCACTCTGAGCGAGGCCCCCCTCGACCGCACCCCGCTGTCTCCCAGCATGACGCCCGAGGAGATCGCGGCGATCTTTTCTTCCGTCATGCTGCCGATCGCGTGAAGCGAATAGACTCTCGGGATGCCGCGGGCGGGATCGAGCAGCGCGCGGTCGACTCTTCCGTCATCGGTAAAGAGCAGCAGCCCGGTGGTGTCTCTGTCGAGGCGCCCGACCGGATGGACCTTTTCCCGAAGCCCCTCGGGAATGAACTCCATCACCGTCCTGTCGCGGGGATCCCGGCAGGAAGTGATGAAGCCCGCGGGCTTGTTGAACATGTAAACAGACATCTGAAAGACTTCCTCAGGCAACGGCGTTCTCCTGCCGGTGAGAGAGATGATCCGCTCCGGCGGGCCTCACGCTCCGGCGGCGTAGGAGAGCATCTCGGGGGTCCAGCCCTCCAGCGCTTCCAGCATCGCTGCCGCGGTGCGGCGCGCTCCGGGAAGATCCTGCGAGCGGTAGTTGCCGCACTCCTTGCGTGAAGCGCCGGGAATATGTCCCTCAAAGCCGGCGATGAAGGCCATCGAGTCCCTGACGAGGCCGATCGCCTCTTTTGGCGGGACACTGTCGCGCAGGAGGAGATAAAAGCCGGTGCGGCAGCCCATAGGCCCGACGTAGACGACTTTATCTGCAAGCCCGCCGTTGCGGGCGAAGGTCGCAAAGAGATGCTCGATGGTGTGCGTCTCGCCGACGCCGAGATAGTCGCCTCCGTTCGGCTTCTTCATCCTTATGTCGTAGGTTACGACGTCTCCGTCTTTGCGGGAGATATACATCCCCGGACCGATCAGGTCGTGATCGACCGAGAAGCTCGCGATCCTTTTCATTGTCCTGTTGCCTTTCTCAGCGGCGGCCAAAGGTCACGGGCGCAGATCAGCCCTGACCGTAGGTCGCGTTCTTTCCGTGCTTGCGCAGGTAATGCTTCTTTATGATCGCCTCGCCCGCCCTTTCGGCGGAGGGATCGATACGCTCGGTGAGGAGAGCCATCTTCGCAGTCTCCTCAAGGGTCACTGCGGTGTCGACGGCTGCCTTTTCGTTCTTTCCCCAGGCAAAAGGGCCGTGCCCCGACACGAGGACAGCCGGCACGCTCAGAGGATCGATCCCCCGCGTCTCGAAGGTCTCGGCGATGACCTGTCCGGTCGCGAGCTCGTATCTTCCGCCGATCTCCTCATCTGTCAGATCCCGCGTGCAGGGGATGTCGCCGGCGAAGGCGTCGGCGTGTGTCGTTCCGTAGATGCGGACCGGCCTTTTCGCCTGCGCGAAAGCCGTGGCGTATGTGCTGTGGGTATGGACGACCGACCCGATCCCGGGAAATCGGCGGTAGAGCTCGAGATGGGTATCGGTGTCGGAAGAGGGGCGGAGACTGCCTTCGATGACATTTCCGTCCATATCCACGACAACCATATCATCCGGCTTCATTCCCGCGTAGGGAACGCCCGACGGCTTTATGCAGACGGCGCCGCGCTCACGGTCGATCTTTGAGACGTTGCCCCAGGTGAGTATGACCAGGCCCTCCTCCGCGAGACGGAGGTTGGCCCGGCAGACCTCCGCCTTCAGCGCGGCGAAGGGGGAAAGGGCAGGTGCCCGGCGCGTGTCGGAGGCCGTCTCGGGGACTTTCTGCCCGCCGATCATGTCTTTCATATCTCCTGACGCGAAGCCGTCGGTACCGGTCGGCCAGACGAACCTGGGGTTGAGATCCTGCTCGCCGTTGTCGATGAGGAGGTTCTGCCCCGACATCGACCT
>ONVJ01000037.1 GCA_900321265.1 uncultured Eubacteriales bacterium | reverse complement strand
TGACTGTCATACCGCCTCCTCTGCCGCCTCCCAAGCAGGTCCAAGGCACGAAAATCCTTTACATCTTCATTGAATTATGATATAATTATATGTTCTAAGAACATCAAATTAAAAAATCTCTCAGTTTTATCAGTATTATAAATCAGACTGCTCCGGAGATACCCGCCTTGATAACAGTAAAACTTGTCAGGACAGCGCGCGACAGACGCGAATTCCTGAATTTCCCCCTGAAGCTCTACAAAGGCTGCCCCTATTTCGTCCCGCCGCTCTACGGCGACGAAAAGAAAATCTTTTCAAAGAATTACGTCTACAACGACACCTGCGAGGCCGAATACTTCCTCGCCGAAAAGGACGGAAAGACCGCCGGAAGGATATCGGCGATCATCCAGCGCGCGCACAACGAAAAGACCGGCGAGCGCCGCGCCAGGTTCACCCGCTTCGATTCGGTTGACGATCAGAATGTCGCGTCGGCCCTCTTCGCGGCCGCCGAGGACTGGGCGCGGGAACGCGGGATCGACACCGTCTGCGGCCCGCTCGGATTCTCCGACCTCGAGCGCGAGGGCCTGCTGATCGACGGCTTCGACCGGCTGTCCACCTTCGAGGAGCAGTACAACTACAGCTATTATCAGAAGCTGATCGAGGGCTGCGGTTACGAAAAGGAGGTCGACTGGGTCGAGAGCATGATCTACGCTCCCGAGGACACCGGCGACATAGAAAGATCGGTGGAATTCCTCCTGAAGCGCTACCGGCTCCGCATCGGCGAGGCGAAAAACACCGCCGACTTCATAAAGAAATACGCCGACGGCATCTTCGAACTCCTCGACCGGAGCTACGAGCGCATCTACGGCACCGTTCCCTTCACCGAGGGGATGAAGAAGATGATGATCGACAATTTCAGGATCATGATAAAGACAGATTACGTCGGCGTCGTCCTTGACGAAAACGACCGGATCGTCTGCTTCGCGGTCTGTTTTCCGTCGATCGCCGGCGCGCTCGCCGGAACGACAGGCAGGCTGACGCCGCCGACGCTCATGAAGCTGCTTCGGGCTGTAAAGCGCCCCGACGTCCTTGATTTCGGTCTCATGGGCGTCGATCCCGACTGGGAGAACCGCGGGGTAAGCGGGATCTTCATCGGCGCGATCGCCGAGATGCTCAAAAAGGTCGATCACGCCGAGACCAACCTCAACCTTGAGGACAACTACTCCATCAGGAACTTCTGGAAGCACTTCGGAGCCGTCGAGCACAAGCGACGCAGGTGCTTCGTAAAAAAGATCTGAGGCCCGGCAGGGCATCGACAAATCAGAAAAATATAATTCCGGCGCTGCCGAGATGAGGCGCGCCGGGCAGAGGAGGCATATAATGAAAACAACGGCTGTAAGACTGCACGGTGAGAACGACCTGAGGCTCGAGACCTTCGAGCTGCCCGAGGTGGGCCCCGAAGAGGTCCTCCTGAAGGTCGGATCCGACTCGCTCTGCGCCTCGACCTACAAGGCGGTAAAGCAGGGCACCGCGCACAAGCGCGTCCCGCCCGACATCGCCGAGAAGCCGATCATCATCGGCCACGAGATGGCCGGCGAGATCGTGAAGGTCGGATCGGCGCTGACGGACAAATGGAAGGTCGGCGACAGGATCGTCATCCAGCCGGCGCTTAAGCTCCCCTCGGGATATGACCCCGGATACTCCTATCAGTATATCGGCGGAAGCGCGACCTACGCCGTCGTGCCGTCGATCGTCCTCGAGCGCGGCTGCATGATCAAATACCGCGGCGAGAACTTCTACGGCGGCTCGCTCGTCGAATCGCTCGGATGCATAATCAGGGGCTTCAAGGGCTTCTACCACACCGATTACGAGACCTACACCCGTACCGACGGCGCGAAGAAGGGCGGAAAGCTCGCCATTCTGGCCGGAGCCGGACCGATGGGCCTCGGAGCCGTCGAGCTCGCCAAGGGCTACGCCGGCTGCGGACAGGTCGTCGTCACCGACATCAACGCCGAGAGGCTGGCCTGGGCGGCGGCGCACTGCACCGTCGAGGACGCGAAGGCCGCAGGAATGGACCTCAGATACATCGACACATCCGGGATGGAGGATCCGGTCGCCGAGCTGAAGGCGATATCCGACGGCGGATTTGACGACGTCTTCGTCATGGCCCCCGTCCCCGCCCTCTTCACGATGGCGGAGCAGATCTGCCGCGAGGACGGCTGCGTCAACTTCTTCGCGGGTCCCGCGATCCACGACATGCAGGGCTCGCTCAACCTCTACCGCATCCACTACGACGGCATCCACGTCGTCGGCACCGCCGGGAGCATTCCCGAGGACACCGTCGACATCCTGAACCTGATCGACGAACACAGGATCAACCCCGGCGTGCTCGTTTCCCACATCCTCGGTCTGAAGGCGGTCCCCGAAGGCATCTTCGGAATGGCGAGACCGAGCGGCGCGAAGAAGGTCTGCTATCCCTCGGTCGACATCCCGATGGTGGCCGTCAGCGACTTTGCCGAGCTGGGAAAGACCGATCCGCTCTACAGAAAGCTTGACGAGCTCTGCTCGGCGCACGGCGGAATGTGGTGCACCGAGGCCGAGGAATACCTCCTCGCCAACGGCCCGAAGCTCCCGGAGGCATAAGAAAGTGCGCATCGTAACGCTTACGCTGAACCCCGCCTTCGACGTCCACTGCACCTGCCCGGTCTTTCTGGCCGGAAAGGAAACAAGGGCTGACATTACCTCCCGCGACCCGGGAGGCAAGGGGGTGAACATATCCAAGGCGCTGCTCGCCTGCGGAGTCCCGTCTGAGGCGCTGGCCGTCGTCGGCGAGGAGAACGGAGCCGAATTTCTCTCGATGCTTAAGGCGGGCGGACTCGACTGCGTCGCCGTCACCGTTCCCGGCAGGATCCGCGAGAACTACACGATACATCCGTCGGAAGGAAAAGAGACAAGACTCTCCTTCTCGGGATTCAGGGTCCCCGAAGACCGCGACGTCCTGGCGGAGGTAGCGGAGCTTATCGGCGACGTCGACCCGGGCGACATCGTCACCCTGACCGGCAGCCTGCCCGTCGGGATACCCATCGGACAGGTAAAGGAGCTTCTCAAAAAATACCGTGCGGCCGGCGTGCGCGTCGTCATAGACTCGGGCGCCTTCTCGGTCGAGGATCTCATCGACTGCTCCCCCTGGCTGATCAAGCCGAACGAGGAGGAGATCAGAAAGTATATTGGCCGTGAGGAGATCGGAACCGAAGACATCCTCGGATGGGCACGCGAGATGAACCGGAAGGGGATCGGCAACGTCATCGTCAGCCTCGGAAAGCACGGAGCGATCCTCGTCTGCGGCGGGGGAGAATTCCTCTCCTGCCCGCCCGACATCCCGGTCGTATCGACGATCGGCGCCGGCGACAGCTCGATCGGCGGATTCATCTGGGGCGCCGTCCTCGGCGCCGACCCGGGCGACTGCCTGAAGCGCGCGATGTCCTGCGGCAACGCCGCCTGCATGACACCCGGCACCGAGCCGCCCAGAGCGAAGGACATCATAGACTCCTACGACGCCGTCACGCTTGAGCGGCTGAAGTAAAATCATTTTACAAAAATCCCGCGTCCGGAAAAGCTCCGGGCGCGGGATTTGTTTAATTTGGTTTCACAGCGAATAAAACACCGTGGCGATCCGCTTCGCGGCCGCGGGGAGGCTGTCGATCTCGGCATACTCCCTGACGGTATGGATGCCTCCGCCGGTGACTCCGATCGAGTCGACGCAGGGGATCCCCCTCAGCGTGACGTCGGCGGCGTCTGATCCGCCCTTGCTCATCTCGGGGGAGAGGACCGGGAGGCCCCAGGCCTCATAGACGGCATTCATCCGGTCGAGAAGGGTGAGATTCCGCTCGCAGCGGACCATCGCCGCGCGGCGGGAAATGAGTTCTACGGTGCATGTGCTTCCGGGAATGAAGGAATGCTCCGCGATCTCCCTGACGCGCATGTCGGCGAAATCGGTCTCCTCGGCGTTTGAAAACCTGACGTCGAGGGTGAAGGAGCACTCCTCGGGCACGGTGTTGATCGCGGTGCCTCCGCTTATCGTGCCGCAGCTGCAGGTTATCCCGGCGGGATCCTTCAGCTTTTCAAGCTCGGTGATCTTCATCGCCGCCTCGGCGATCGCGCTTATACCCTTCGCGCAGTTGGCGGCGTGGACGCTCTTCCCTCTCACCGTCAGGCGGTACTTGCTGATCCCCTTTCTGGCGACGGTGCACTTCCCGAGGGTGTGCCCCTCGGCGTTGAGGAAGGCCTCGGCGCCGGCGGCCTTGTCGCAGATATAGGAGATCGTCCCTTTGTCGCTGCCAGCCGACGAGGTCTCCTCGTCGGTCTGGAGGAGTAGCAGGACCGGCCGTTCACAAAAGCCGACCCGTTCGAGGGCGTCCATCGCCATGAGCGCGGCGACGATCCCGCCCTTGCAGTCGGCGACGCCCGGACCGCAGATCCTTCCCTCCTCGATCCTCACCGGCGGATAGCCGAAGAGCCCCGCGGGGTGGACGGTGTCGACGTGTCCCGAGACCGCCAACGGGCGGCCGGGTGCGCCGGGGTTCATCGTTATGCATACGGCGTCGCCCGATCTTTCAAAATGCTTCTTCTCGATCTTCCAACCGTGCTTCGCGGCGATGCCGCAGATATAGCCGGCGGCCCTGTCGACGCCCGCCTTGTCGGCGGTCTGGCTTTCGATCGAGGCAAACTCCGCCCATATCCCGAGATATTCGGGCAGCAGCGAATCGATCGCCTCTGTGAGCACGGGGTTTATTCTCATTGCTTCTCCGCTCTCTTTCCGCAGCAGTTTTCGCCGGTCCTTACGCCGCCGGCGGAAGGCGCGGGCACCGCGCCGTCTCCCCCGGAGGCGAGATCGGCCAGGGTGAATCTGTCGAGATAGCCTGTTATGACCTCGCCGAGGCCGTCGAAGACCGGCTTGATCCGGCATTCGCCCGCCCTGTCGCAGGTCTCGTTGCCGTCGCCCGAACAGGCGGTGGGCGACAGGTCGCCTTCGGTGAGCTTAAGGATCTCGCCTACGCGGTATTCCGAAGGATCCTTTGTCAGCCGGTATCCGCCGCCCTTGCCGCAGACGCCCTCGATGAGGCCACCCGACACCAGCGGAGGAAGTATCTTTTCAAGATATTTGAGCGAGATCTCCTGCCGCTCGGCGACCTCCTTCATTGCCACGTAGGAGCCGCTGCCGTGTTCGGCCAGGTCTATCATCACCCTGAGGGCGTATTTGCCCCTCGTCGACACCATCATTGAGAGATGTCACCTCCCGGTAGAGTCCTGGGTCACGCCGCCGCGCTCAGTGAGCCGAGCAGGCCTCGCAGTGGCTGCAGTCGGGGAAATCGGCGGGATCGTAGGGGATCTTGTTTCTGTCGTAATAATCCTTGACTGCCGACTTTATCGCCTCCTCGGCCAGGACCGAGCAGTGCAGCTTGTGCGCCGGCAGGCCGTCGAGGGCCTCGGTGACCGCCTTGTTCGTCAGCTTGAGCGCCTCGGACAGGGGCTGGCCCTTGATCAGCTCGGTCGCCATCGTGCTTGACGCGATCGCCGAACCGCAGCCGAAGGTCTCGAATTTGACGTCGGTTATGATGTCGTTCTCTATCTTGAGATAGATCTTCATGATGTCGCCGCAGACCGGATTGCCGACCTCGCCGACGCCGTCGGCGTCCTCGATAACACCGACGTTCCTCGGATTTCTGAAGTGATCCATCACTTTTTCACTGTAAAGCGCCATTTTTTATCTCCTTTTACTCGTTATTCCTTGAATACGTGCGGGCGTTTGCCGCTCATGAGATCCCGCCAGAAGGGGGACATGCCTCTCAGATAGGCGACGACCTCGCCGACCGATTTTATTATGTAATCGACCTCATCCTCCGTCGCGTCCTCGCCCAGCGTCAGCCTCAGCGAGCCGTGGGCGACCTCGTGCGGCCTGCCGATGGCGAGCAGCACGTGGCTGGGATCGAGCGATCCCGAGGTGCAGGCCGAGCCCGACGAAGCCGAGATGCCCCTGTCGTCGAGCAGAAGAAGGAGCGATTCTCCCTCGATGCCCTCGAAGCAGAAGTTCACGTTGCCGGGAAGGCGGCGCTCCGCGTCGCCGTTGAGCTCGGAATAGGGTATCCTGTCAAGTCCGGCGATCAGCCTGTCGCGCAGCGGAATAAGCCGCGCGGCGTTTTCGTCGATCGACGAGACCGCCTCCTCGAGCGCCGCCGTCATTCCGGCGATCGCCGCGAGGTTCTCGGTGCCTGCGCGCTTGCCGCGCTCCTGGGCCCCGCCCTCGATGAGGCTCGTAAGTATGACTCCGCGGCGGGCGTAGAGAAATCCGATGCCCCTCGGACCGTGGAACTTGTGCGCGGAGACCGAGAGCATGTCGATGTTCTGAGCCTCGACGTCGATGTGAAGATGCCCTGCGGCCTGGACGGCGTCGGTGTGGAATAGGACCTTCCTCTCCCTGCATACCGCGCCGATCTCCGCGACCGGCTGGACGGTGCCGATCTCGTTGTTAGCGTACATCACGGTGACAAGGCAGGTGTCCGGCCTGATCGCCTCGGCGACCTGTTCGGGAGTCACGAGCCCGCGGGAGCCTACGTCGAGAAGGGTGATCTCAAAGCCCTGCTTCTCAAGTTTTTTCAGGGTGTGAAGCACCGCGTGGTGCTCGAAAGCCGTCGATATGATATGCTTTTTGCCCTTCTTCGCGCCGCTTACGGCCGCCGAAAGGATCGCCTGGTTGTCTGCCTCGCTGCCGCCCGAGGTGAAAATGATCTCGCGCGGCTGCGCGCCGATGCATGCCGCGGCTCTCGCGCGGCAGTCCTCGAGGGCCTCTTTGGCCTCCTGGCCGATCGAATAAAGGCTGGACGGATTGCCCCAGACCTTTTCCATGAAGGGCATCATCGCGTCGATCGCGGTCCGGCTCATCTTTGT
>ONVJ01000165.1 GCA_900321265.1 uncultured Eubacteriales bacterium | reverse complement strand
GCGCGTGCATGCCGTTTTCTTTCTTTACAAACCCCTTTCCAAGTGATATAATATAAACGGTGTTTTATATGCGCAAAAGCAAAGAGGACATTATAATGGATACAGAAGAGAAAGCCGTAGATACAAGACCCGCGGAGGCGGAAAAGAAGCCGGTAAAGGCTGAGAAGAAGAGAGCAGACGCGAAGAAGAACGCGAAGAAGAACAACCGGATAGGGCGGCCGCCGGCGATAGTCTACTATCCCGCCTATTTCTTCGTCACGCTCTGGTACCGCCTGCGGTACAACATACACGTCGACCGCAAGGCTCTTGCCGGGCGGAAGGGGCCGGCGATCGTGATCGCGCCTCACGTCTCGGGCAAGGACCACATACTCGTGTCGATGGGCATATTCCCCCGGCGACCGACGTTCGTTCTCAGCGAGCATTTCATGACCGGGAAGCTTCGCGGGGTCCTTGAGTTCATGCGGACCATCTCCAAAAAGATGTTCTGCCCCGACACCCGCGCCGTCGTGAAGATCATCCGCTCGGCCCGCGAGGGCAACACCGTCGTTCTCTTCCCCGAGGGACGTCTCACCTGGTACGGCCGCTCGCTCGAGGTCACCGACGGCACCGCCGAGCTTATCAGACAGCTTGGCGTCGACGTCTTCACCGTCACCTCCTCCGGCGCCGGGATGACCTTCCCCAAGTGGGCGAAGTTCGTCCGCCGCGGGAGGATCGACGTAAAGACCGAGCTTCTCATCGACGGCTCTGCCGCCCGCTCGATGACGGCCGACGCCATCGACTCCCTCATCCGTCCCGCCCTTCGCCACGACGAGGAAAAAGCCCTCCCCGGCGTCACCTTCCGCACGAAGGACACGACCGCCGGCCTTGACGGCATCCTATGGGTCTGCCCCTCCTGCGGCGCCTCTGAGGCCGGTGTGCTTGAGACCTCGGGAGGGCATATCAGATGTACCCGCTGCGGCCTCGACTGCACCGCAGACGCCCACGGGCGGATCTCCGGCCTTCCTGAGGGCCTTGCCCCGGGCATCTCTATCTCCACCGTCGCCGACTGGTACGAGTACTGCGCGTCGACCGTCGACATCTCGGTTCCCCTCGTCATGCCGGTATCCGTCTCGGCCACCGACGCCGAGGGCTTCATGCGCCGCGACATCGGCCTCGCCACCCTCACCGTCACCTCCGACACCGTCTCGGTCGAGGGTCAGATCGACGGCGAAGAGGTGTCTCTGTCGGCCCCCGCCTCAAAGATCACCGCCTTCCCGATCACCGTCGGCGACCATATCGACATCTATTTCGGCGGACGCCTTCACCTTCTCTCCCCCATCCCCGACGGCCGCGCCGCCATAATCCCGGTTGCCTATCTCGACCGCGTCACCGCCGCTCGCAAGGTCGCTCAGGAGGTCGATCAATGAACACCACACCGCTTGCCGAGCTTATGCGTCCGAAGACCTTTGACGATATCGCCGGGCAGGATCATCTCTTCGGCCGTTCGGGAGTCCTGCGCAGGATGTGCGAGAGCGGAAGGCTCACCAACATGATCTTCTACGGACCTCCCGGGACCGGAAAGACCACCGCCGCCACCGTCATCGCCGAGTATTCCGACATGACCTTCCGCCGCCTCAACGCGACGACCGCCTCGCTCGCCGACGTCAAGAACGTGCTCACCTCGACCGACACCATCTTCGGCAGCGGCGGCATCCTCCTCTACATCGACGAGATCCAGTACTTCAACCGCAAGCAGCAGCAGTCGCTCCTCGAATACATCGAGGACGGCCGGGTCACACTCGTCGCCTCCACCACCGAGAACCCCCACTTTTACATATACAACGCCCTGATCTCCCGCTCTACGCTCTTCGAGTTCAAGCCGGTCGGCGAGGAGGCGGTAATGACCGTCCTCCGCCGGGCCCTCGACTATATGAACCGGACGGCGAACACAGAGAAAAAGGCCCCCGACTCCGTCCTGCGGGTGATCGCCTCGACCTCCGGCGGCGACGTAAGGCGCGCGCTCGGCCT
>ONVJ01000164.1 GCA_900321265.1 uncultured Eubacteriales bacterium | reverse complement strand
TGAGGCCGCAGTCCGCGACTGCTCATACGGCAGTCCGCGCCGGTCATAAAGCGGATATTCTTCAGGAGAGGGAAAATCAACTTCTTCTTGAAAAACGGCCCCGATTATGATATACTATATAATAAGTTTTTGAAAGATACGCCCGGGCGCGTCGCGCCGGGCGCGGGGGAGGACGGAAAAAGCCATGAAAGAGTATTATCCGGTAAAAGAAGGCAAGGTAAGGGAGATCTATGACGTCGGAGACAACCTCATCCTCGTCGCCACCGACAGGATCAGCTGCTTCGACGTGATACTTAAGAACACCGTCGATCAGAAGGGCGTCGTGCTGACGCAGATGTCGAAATTCTGGTTCGACTATACCTCGGACATCGTTAAGAATCACATGGTCTCGACCGATCCCGCCGACATGCCCGAGTTCTTCAGGCAGGAGCGGTTTGCCGGGCGCAGCATGATGGTGAAAAAACTGAAGATGCTGCCCGTCGAGTGTATCGTCCGCGGTTACATCACCGGCTCGGGCTGGAAGAGCTATCTTGAGAACGGTACCGTCTGCGGGATAAAGCTGCCCGCCGGTCTCGTCGAGTCGCAGAAGCTCCCCGAGCCCCTCTATACCCCCTCCACGAAGGCCGATCTCGGCGATCACGACGAGAACATCTCGTTTGAGCAGTCGGTCGACTATCTTGAAAAGCGCTTCCCCGGAAACGGACAAAACTACGCGGAGCAGCTCCGCGACCTCTCGCTCGCGATATACAAAAAATGCGCCGCCTACGCCCTTGAAAAGGGCATCATCATCGCCGACACGAAATTCGAGTTCGGCCTTGACGAAGAAGGGAATGTCGTCGTCGGAGACGAGATGCTGACGCCCGATTCCTCGAGGTTCTGGCCGGCGGACGTCTACGAGCCGGGACACTCAGAGCCCTCATACGACAAGCAGTTCGCCCGCGACTGGCTGAAGGCCCATCCCGACGGCAACTGGACGCTTCCGCAGGAGGTCGTCGACAGGACCATCGCGATCTATCTCGAGGGCTGCGAGCGGCTCACCGGCAGCCGCCCGGTTAAGGATAAAGCTCAAAAAAAAAATGACAAAAGCCTGAGAAGGGACAGGTATACGAGCCCCTTCTCGGAGCGCTACGCCTCGGCCGAGATGCAGTATATCTTCAGCCAGGAGAAGAAGTTCACCACCTGGAGACGGCTCTGGGTCGCCCTCGCAGAGACCGAGATGGAGCTCGGCCTTGAGCGCGACGGAAAGCCGGTCGTCACCCGGGAGATGATCGACGAGCTGAAGAGTCGCGTCGACGACGTCAACTACGCCGACGCCGAGCGCCGAGAGCGGGAGGTCAGGCACGACGTGATGAGCCACGTATACGCCTACGGACTGCAGTGCCCGAAGGCGGCGGGGATCATCCACCTCGGCGTCACCAGCTGCTATGTCGGCGACAACACCGACATCATAATCATGCGCGACGGCCTCAGGCTGCTGAGAAAGAAGCTGCTCGGCGTGATCGACCGTCTCGCGAAGTTCGCGGACAGCTACCGCTCGCTGCCGACGCTCGCCTTCACCCACTTCCAGCCGGCGCAGCCGACGACGGTGGGCAAGCGCGCGACGCTCTGGATACAGGAGTTCATGACCGACCTCGGCGATCTCGACTACGTCCTATCGACGCTGCGCCTCCTCGGCTGCAAGGGCACGACGGGGACGCAGGCCTCCTTCCTCGAGCTCTTTGACGGGGACGCGGAGAAGGTGGCAAAGATCGATCCGATGATCGCCGAAAAGACAGGTTTCCCCGGCTGCGTTCCGGTTTCCGGGCAGACATACTCAAGAAAGACAGACACGAGGGTGATGAACGTCCTCGCCGGGATCGCCGCGTCGGCCCACAAGATGTCGAACGACATCCGCCTCCTGCAGCATCTCAAGGAGGTGGAGGAGCCCTTCGAGAAGAACCAGATCGGATCGTCGGCGATGGCGTACAAGCGCAATCCGATGAGATCCGAGCGGATCGCCTCGCTCTCACGCTACCTCATCGTCGACGCTCTCAATCCCGCGATAACCTCGGCCTCGCAGTGGTTCGAGCGGACGCTTGACGACTCGGCAAACAAGCGGATCGCCGTCGCCGAGGGATTCCTCGCCGCCGACGGCATCCTCGACCTCTGCATGAACGTGACGGAGGGCCTCGTAGTCAACGAAAAGGTCATCGAGAAGCACCTGAAGGCCGAGCTGCCCTTCATGGCGACCGAGAACATCATGATGGACGCGGTGAAGAGGGGCGGGAACCGTCAGGAGCTCCACGAGGAGATCAGGAAGCTCTCGATGCAGGCGGGCGCCGAGATCAAGCGTGAGGGGAAGGAAAACAGGCTCCTCGAGCTCATCGCCGGGTCGGAGGTCTTCGGCCTTGACGCCGACAGCCTCGAGGATTACATGGATCCCTCCGACTACATCGGCCTGGCCGACGTCCAGACCGCGGAATATCTCTCGGGGACCGTCCTGCCTCTTCTCGAGGCGAACAGGGATTCTCTCGGGATAACCGCCGACATCAAAGTCTGATCTTATCAGGCACCGGGCATCATATATCAGCGGAGTTCGGCCTCTAAATCCTCCGCTTAAAAAACAAAACCAAGGAGAAAAAGAATAATGAACAAGAGGTTCGGAGCGGCGCTCGCCGATACGAAGCTGCTTCTGCGCAGCATACCCGCGGTTGTCACCGCGCTCTTCACGATATCCGTCGTGACCATGAACATACTCGCCAACAAGACGATATACCAGAGCGAATGGCTCGCGATCGACGGCGGGATCCTGGTATCCTGGCTTTCCTTCCTGTGCATGGATGTCGTCACCAAGGCCTTCGGGCCGTCGGCGTCGACGAAGCTGTCTGTCTTCGCGATCTCGGTGAACCTGCTCGTCTGCCTCATCTTCTTCATCGCAGCCGCGATACCGACAGAGGAGGACTACGGCGAGTTCAACCGTATCATCGGAGGAACCTGGTTCATCCTGCTCAGCAGTACCGTAGCCTTTCTGTCCTCGGCATTCATAAACAATTTTCTGAACTGGGGCGTGGGCAGGCTTTTCAGAAGAAACCCCGACGGGAAGGCCGCCTTCTTCGTCAGGGCATACGTCTCGACCTTTATAGGTCAGTTCTTCGACAACTTTATTTTCGCGATACTCACCTTCACAGTCTTCGCTCCGGTTTTCTGGGACGGATTTCACTGGACTCTGCTTCAGTGCTTCTCCTGCTCGGTGCTGGGGGCGCTGATCGAGCTTCTCTTTGAGGCCGTCTTCTCCCCCTTCGGATACATGATCCTGAAGAGCTGGGAAAGGGAAGGAGTCGGTGAGGAATACAGAAGGAGCCACTCGATATGAAGATCATCATAACCGGCGTCTCGGGAGGCATAGGCCGGGCGGTCGCATCAAGATTCCTTGCGACAGGACATGAGGTATACGGCATAGACCTGCTTCCCGCTGCGATCTCCGGGCCGGGCTACATTCATTTCACCGCCGACATCAAGGATCCCGGCGCGCTTCCCGACATAACCGACGCCGACATCCTCTTCAACAACGCCGGGACCCAGAACGGTCCCGACGACATAAGCGACAACCTCCGCGGGACGGTGAACGTCACCGAAAAGTATATTCTGAGCTGCCCCGGGCTGCGCTCGGTCCTCTTCAACGCGTCGTCATCGTCGCTGAACGGTCAGGAATTCCCCGAATACGCCGCGTCGAAGGCAGGCGTCGTCGGCTATATGAAGAACGTCGCGATCAGGCTCGCGCCGCGCGGGATCACCGTCAACGCGATCTCGCCCGGCGGAGTCCTCACCCGGCTCAACGACCCGGTAGTCAGTGATCCGGAGAGCTGGGAAAAGATCATGGAGGTCACTCCGCTGAAGAAGTGGATGACTCCCGACGAGGTCGCCGACTGGGTGCTTTTCCTGACCCTGCAGAACAGGTCGATGTCGGGGCAGAACCTCCTCATCGACAACGGCGAGCAGGATCTCAACCCCAGGTTCGTCTGGCCGACCGGTACCGACGGC
>ONVJ01000250.1 GCA_900321265.1 uncultured Eubacteriales bacterium | reverse complement strand
CTCGTTCCATGCGGGATATACATGCTCGTATTCCAGAGAATAAAGAGCCTTCAGATCCTCAAGGCTGTTCCAGATCCCCTCCTGCCCTCCGGGGAGCGTCAGTTCAACGTGATATCCGCCGATATCGGTGTTCGAGGAGGAAGATGCGAATGAACAGCTTTTGTATCCGACTTTAAGATTTGCGTCGGGAGCTACTACAATCTCGACATCGTCAAGGAGATAAAGCGCGGTGAAGGAACGCGCGGTCCTGGTTACATTTGCCTCGCCGACCGCGAAGCCGTTCGGGCAGGTGACCGTGTAGGATACCGCAGAAGATGTCCCCCATCTGAGAGCCACGGCGATATAGGTGCCGTTCTGCCTGTCCTTACCGGCGGAATAGAAAGAATAATCCTCAGCCGATTCCTTTGCGGACGCGTTTATGAAAAAGGATATTGCCATATATGCCGCGCTTAAGATCATAAGACCCGCAAGGATCCAGGCTATGATCCTTATAAGAAGCGTCCTCGAGGAGATCCTGTTTCTGTCACGGTTCGACAATTCTGTAATTTCCTCCGATCATAAGGTAGGCGCCTTCAAGACTGGTTACCCTTACTCCCCGTCCGTCGGTGCCTCCGCGCGGGATCATATAGTTTCTGAACAGAGACAGGCTGTCTCCGTCGTAAAGCTCGTCTCCGCCGGACAGATCGTTCAGTCCCTGGGCGGTGCCGGGTTCATTGAAAGGAGATACCGCTTCAGCAGAGCCGGTCCTGAGGATGACCATCACGCAGTCGTCCTGACCGTCCGCGACGACAGTCGATCCGTAGGGAACATATACCGCCTTGTAAAATCTTCCTGCTTTTTCCAGCATGTCGTTATAGCTGTCTGTTACTGCCTGCAGTTCTTCTCTGATCTTCGCCAGGTCTCCGCCGTCTCCGGTCAGATTGTTCACCCTGTATGTCAGGGTGTTGAGCTTCGTCGAGATGTCAGAGATCTGACGGAAATCTGTCTTCAGAGTGCTGATGTCGTTCTTTGCGGAGGAGACGGTACTCTGAAGAGATGTCAGGCTGTCTCTTACGGTCGAAATAGACGTGCTCAGGGAATTGACATCCGTCTGCAGCGAGGAGATCAGAGACCGAAGCTCCTGCTTTGCGGCTGTCAGCTCCGCACTCAGTCTTTCGTTCTCGGCCCTGACCTCGGCAAGCCCGCTCTCAAGCTCGGAAAGCCTTGCCAGTATCTGGGCGGCTCCCTCGGATGAGATGCCCGATCCGCTTCCGGTTCCTGTGCCCGATCCCGAGCCGGACCCGCCTCCGGTCAGTTCAACGAGAGCGAGGCGCTGCTCGATCGAGGCGATGCTTGCGCGGATCCCTTCAAGCTCTCCGGTGACATACTGGTGCATCGCCGACTGGGCGACGACCGGGTCCTTCGAGCTGTCGTATGTAACGGCGCCGAAGACGGTCACCGACAGGATCGCGGCAGACAGCAGCGCGGAGGCGAACAGGAAGGTCTTTGGGCGGCCTCCGGGCTTGGATGACGAATGATTTATCAGGTGATTTTTCATTTTCGGTTCTTCCTTTCGGAGAAAACGGAACTTTTGCCGCCGCGCCGCCTTGCGGTCAAGCGGCAGATGATTTTGAGAACTGTTACGCTCAGAGCGGCAGTTTTGCCGCGTCACCGCCTTGCGGTCAAGCGGCAGATGATTTTGAGAACTGTTACGCTCAGAGCGGCAGTTTTGCCGCGTCTTCGTCCGGCATTGCGGTCGTCGACGCCGGCAGCTTCAGCTTTTTGTATCCTTTGGAGGTATCGATTATATCCTTGAAGTCCGAGAATACGGCCTTCAGCGCGACGCCCTTCTTCAGCGTGAAGAGCTGGATCCCCTGTGAGGTGCGCGTCGTCTTTACCGGGATGAGCTGGGTCGATATGACCGCTGCTCTGTTCTCCACGGTGACAGCCAGCAGCTCGAACGGCTGCTTTCCCTCCTCGAATATCCCGACGACGGGCGAGACGGTAGAGAAGGCTCCGGTGAGCTTCTTGCGGTTGCTCTTTACCTCATATGCGTTCTCGGGGATCTTCACGCCCTTGCCGTTCGCGAATATGAAGACGAGCCGCCTGTCCTCCGGCCAGTCGCCGCCGAGCTTGCACCATACAGGTCTTTCTCCGTCGGCAAATCCCAGCCTCGTCGGGATGAACTCGCCCATCTCGGATGCTTTGCAGGTCGGTATGTCGGATGCCTGGCAGCGGTAGATCTGTCCTTTGTCGGTAAAGAAGTTGAGTTCAGAAATGTTTTCTCCGTCGAATTCCGAAATGATCCGGTCTCCGTCCTTCAGAGTGTGAAGATCATTCCCGCGGAGAGACTTGTCGGTTATCTTTTTGAAATATCCGTGAGCGGTGAGGAAGAAGTGAGCCGGGTAATTCTCGATATAGTCCTCCTTGCGGTAGACCTCGATCTCGTCGGCACCGATGATCTCGGATCTTCTCGGCTGACGGTATTTCTTCTTTATCTCGGCAAGCTGCGAGGCGATCTCCTTTTTGAGCTTGAGCTCGTCGGCCAGGATGCCCTCTATTCTCGCTATCTCCTCTCTCAGCGAGGAGATCTCCTCGATACGGTTGAGAATATACTCTCGGTTGAGATTGCGCAGCCTTATCTCGCAGATGAATTCGGCCTGAAGACGGTCGATCCCGAAACCCGCCATGAGGTTGGGGACGACGTCGCTCTCCTTTTCGGTCGAGCGGATAATCTTTATCGCCTTGTCGATGTCGAGAAGGATCTTTCCAAGACCGACCAGAAGATGCAGCTTTTCCTTCTTTCTGGCAAGATCGAAGGCGAATTCTCTGCGCAGGCAGGCTGATCTGAACCTTATCCACTCTGATATTATCTCGGGGATACCCATCTGCCTCGGGACGGAATCGATCAGGATATTGAAGTTGCAGGGGAAGGAGTCTTCGAGCGGAGTTTCCTTGAAGAGACGGAGCATGAGGGCGTCGGGATCTGTACCGCGACGAAGATCGAGCGTCAGCTTGAAGCCGTCCTTGTCGATCTCGTCTCTGAAATCTGTGACGTCCTTCAGCTGACCGGCCTTGATCATCTTCCCGATCTGAGTCATTATCGCTTCGATCGTGGTCGAATATGGAATCTCGAGGATGTCTATGCAGTTCGCGGCCTTGTCGTATTTCCAGACCGATCTGATCTTCACCGGGCCCGACCCCGTAAGATAGAGCTGCTTCATGGCCTCACGGTCGAAGACTATCTTTCCGCCGCCCGGAAAATCGGGGGCGGGCATGATGTCGAGGATCCTGTCGACATCTGTCTTCGGGTTTTTCAGCATTGCCGTTGTCGCGTCACAGACCTCCTCGAGATTGAAGGGGGCGATCTTCGACGCCATCCCGACGGCGATCCCGAAGTTGGGGGTGACGAGTATGTTCGGGAAGGTGGTAGGCAGCAGGACGGGCTCCTTCATCGTTCCGTCGTAGTTGTCGACCATGTCCACGGCGTCGCGGTCGATGCCCGAGAAGAGCTCGGAGGCGAATCTGTCCAGCTTCACTTCGGTATATCTCGACGCGGCGCAGACCATCGATGACGAATACTGCTTTCCGAAGGATCCCTTTGAATCGATGAAGGGATGCAGCAGAGCGGCGTTCCCTCTGGTCAGCCTGACCATGGTGTCGTAGATGGCTGCGTCGCCGTGCGGGTTCAGCTTCATCGTCTGTCCGACGACGTTCGCGCTTTTGGTGCGCTGCCCGGTCAGCAGTCCCATCTTGAACATCGTATAGAGGAGCTTG
>ONVJ01000162.1 GCA_900321265.1 uncultured Eubacteriales bacterium | reverse complement strand
GCAGCGTCTCGGGGTTGTATACGCAGAATCCGGGATGCATCTCGAAGGCGATGCGGTCGACGCCGTGCTCCTTCGCGAATTTCGCCGGCTTCTTCCAGTAGGGAATGACCTTTTTGCTCCACTGCCAGTCGAGGATCTTCAGATAGTCGTCGGGCCAGGGGCAGGTGACCCAGTTCGGGTATTTCGCCCTGTCGCTGTCTCCCGGGCAGCCCGAGAATCCGACGATCGTCCTCACGCCGATCTTCTCGGCGAGCAGGATCGCGTTTCTGAAGTCGGAATCGAAGGCGGTCGCGACCGCCCTGTCGGGATGGAGCGGGTTGCCGTGGCAGGCGAGAGCGGCGATCTCAACGCCGAACTTTTTGAAGACGCCGAGCCACGCCTCGAGCGCCGCCGGGTCGGCGAGAAGCTTTTCGGGATCGCAGTGGGCCTTGCCGGGATATCCGCCGGCCCCGATCTCGACGGTGTGCACGCCGAGTCCGGTGAGGATCGAGAGCGATTCCTCGAGTGTCTTGTTTCCGTAGAGGTTTTCAAGTACGCAGAGTTTCATTTTTTCTGTTCCTTATCCTTTCTCTCTTCATCTGTCGTTTTCGGTCGGGACGCCTCGTCACGCGCGGGCGTCAGAATCTGAATATGTCGCCCGTCTTCGCCGAGACGTAAAGCCCCTCGAGGATCCGGGTGACGGTATATGCCTGCGCCGGGAGGACGCAGGGATCCCTGTCGCAGAGGATGGCGTCGATCCACTGTCTGGCCTCGAGATCGGCTGACGACGGCTGCTTCGAGGCGCTGTAGAAGGCCGCGCCCTTTCCCTCGAGCTGAGGTATGAACATATACTTCTGGTTGTTCTTTATGCCGTTGAAGCGGAGACCGTCAAGCATGTCGGCGCCTCCCAGGGTCCCGCAGAGCTGGGTGATCGCCTCTCTGGCGTCGAGGACGTTGAGCGCCCAGGAGGCCTCGAGTGTGATCGTCGCGCCGTTTTCCATGACGATGAAGCCGAAGGCGGAATCCTCGACGGTGAACTTGTCGGGATCCCAGTTGCCCCAGTCGTTGCCCTGGTTCGTCTGTTTGTTGAGGGCGTGGTAATTCGTGCCGACGCAGTATTTCGGGCGGTAGTTGTCCATCGTCCAGAGGGTGAGGTCAAGCGCGTGTGTGCCGATGTCGATCAGCGGACCTCCGCCCTGAGCGTACTCGTCGAGGAAAACGCCCCAGGTCGGAACGGCGCGGCGCCTGACGGCGGTGGCTTTCGCGTAATAGATGTCGCCGAGAGTCCCCGCCTCGACCTCCTGCTTGAGGTACCTGGCGTCGGGACGCTGACGGCTCTGATAACCTATCGTGAGTTTTTTCCCCGTCCTGGCGGCTGCGTCGAGCATCTTTTTGGCCTCTTCGGAATTGATCGCCATCGGCTTTTCGCACATGACGTGCTTGCCGGCCTCGAGGGCGTCGACCGTAATGTCGCTGTGCCAGCGATTGGGCGTGAGCACGTGGACGACGTCGATCGAGGGATCCTCAAGGATCTTGCGGTAGTCGGTCGTCACGAGGGAATCGGGCGCGCCGTATTTTTCCCTCGCCTTTTGCGCCCGCTCCTCAATGATGTCGCAGAAGGCGGTCATTCTGACCTCGCGTATCTTTGAAAGCGCCGGCATGTGCTTGCCGTTGGCGATGCCGCCACAGCCGATTATGCCGATATTCAGACAGGGTTTCTCCATATTGACCTCCGGTTTTATATGATATTTTCGGTGATTATTGAATCGCAGAGTGTTTTTCCGGATAATACCGGATCCCGACCGTCAGCCGCTCCCGGACTCAGGAGGCGAGCCCGCAGTACCGCGCGGCAAGTCCCCTTATCTTCGCTGCGGCGTCGGCGGAGAGCCCGTTGGTCTCGGACACGCCGTCGGGGACAGCCCGCCCGAACACGCTGCAGTAGATCATGCAGGCCTGCAGGTATCCCACGCCCTCCGACGTGATGCCGGAGTATCCGTGATATGCCTGTCCGTAGTTTATGACGCCGAGACCGCATTCGGCGGCCCAGGCGTCGGCGAG
>ONVJ01000043.1 GCA_900321265.1 uncultured Eubacteriales bacterium | reverse complement strand
TTGACCGGATGTGCATCTTCGGCGACCGCCTCTACACCGACATCGCAGTCGGGAAGCGCCACGGCATCACCGCCGTCCTCGTCTATTCGGGCGAGACGACGCCCGAAGACGTCGAGGCCGCCGATCCGAAGGAGCGCCCCGACTACGCCTATCCGTCGCTCGACGACGTCGACAGGATCATGTTCGGAAAGAAGGTCTGCCGCCGCGGTAAGTCTCCTGCCGGAAGGAGCGAAAAGGCGTAATGGCCTTCGATTCGGGTTTCTTCGCCGCTTCGGTCGGAGAGATCTCACGGTTTGCCGGGGCGAGAGCGGAAAAGATATACCAGCCCCGCGCCGACGAGATCGTGATAGTCCTCAGAGGCAGGGAGGTGTCGGGCAGACTCTCGCTCAGATGCGGGGCGGGAGACGCGAGGATCGCGCTGACCTCGCAGACCTGCGAGAACCCCGCGGTGCCTCCCAATTTCTGCATGCTTTTGCGGAAGCACATACAGGGGAGCCTGTTCGAATCGGTGAAGGTCCCGGGCTTTGAGAGAGTGGCGGTCTTCGTCTTCTCGGGCCGCGACGCTATGGGCTTCGACGCCGAGCGCAGGCTCTGCGCCGAGATAACCGGACGCAACTCGAACCTCATCCTCACCGACGGAGGCGAGCCGCCGAAGATCCTCGGCGCGATGCGCCCGGTCGATTTTTCGACCTCGAGGGTGAGACAGGTGCTCCCCGGCATGATATACGAGCTTCCTCCCGCCCAGGAGGGGAAAAAGGACCCGACCGCCGAGACCCGCGCCGGCTTTCTCGCCGCGCTCTCGTCGGCGGATCCGAAAGGCAGGGCCGCCGACTTTGTCGCGTCGGCCTATTTCGGCATCTCGCCTGCCGTCGCGAGGCAGATCGCCTTTAACGCGTCGGGAGACGCGTCTGCGGAGTGCTCAGTCTTCTCTGCATCCCCGGACAGGCTGGCAGACGCCTTCTTTTCGGTCACCGAAAGGATAAAGGCGGGGGATTTCAGCTTCAATATCGCCATGGAGCGGGGAAACGGCCGCTCGAGACCGGTGGAGTATTCCTTCATCCCGCTGACGCAGTACGGAACAGATAATCTTGTGTATTTCGACACCGCCGGGGAGCTGATCGACCGCTACTACGGTGAAAAAGACCGCGCGTCACTCGTCGGATCGAAGGCAGCCGACCTGAAAAAGACGGTGTCGACGAATATCTCGAGGCTGAGGCGGAAGCTCGACATACAGGCAGGGGAACTCGCCGAGTGCGAGGGCGCCGGCAGATACCGGGCCGACGCCGATCTCATCATCGGAAACATCTACGCGATAAAGAAGGGAGACCGGCAGGCCGAGCTGACCGACTGGTCGGAGCCCTCCCCCGACGGCGGTTTCGCGACGCGGAGGATAAAGCTCGATCCGCTGCTTTCCCCGTCGGAAAACGCCGCGAAGCTCTACAAAAAGTACGCAAAGCTGAAGAAGGCGAAAGAGGAGCTGACGAAGCAGACGGCGATCGCGAGGGAGGAGCTCGATTATCTTCAGACGGTCAGGGACTCGCTGTCGAGGGCGGAGAACGAGAGCGACATCGCCGGGATCCGCGAGGAGCTGATATCCGCCGGATACATAAGGGGAGAGAAGGGGCAGGAAAGGAAAAAAGCGCCGGGACGGAAGATATCCTTCGCGGAATACGAGACCCGCGGAGGCTTCAGGGTGCTCTGCGGCCGCAACAACCTCCAGAACGAGGAGATCTCCTTCCGCCGGTCGGAGCCGGGCGACATCTGGTTCCACGCAAAAGGCGTCCCGGGCTCGCACGTGCTCCTGAAGACGGGCGGCGGGGAGGTGCCCGACGCCGACATGACCGACGCCGCCGAGATCGCCGCGTACAACTCCGACGCCGGCAACGGAGGCGGAGTCTCGGTCGACTATACAGACGTAAAGAATCTGAAGAAACCCGGCGGTGCCCGCCCGGGATTCGTCACGTACAGGACCTACCGGACTGCCTTTGTCACCCCCGATCCCGAAAAGATCGCCGCGATGAAAAAGGAGAGGGGAAGGTGACCGCTTCCGGCGCTCTCTTCATTGCGCGAATTTGAAAAAAAACAAAAAAACTATTGCATTTTTCTTTGATTTGTGATATCATATTGCACCGTGAGCCTTACTGCGCGACCTCTCAGGCGCATGACGGTCTCCGCATAAATCAAAACAGGAGGTGTTAAAACGTGGCAAACATCAAATCGGCAAAGAAGCGTGTTCTCGTTATCAAGAAGAAGACACTCGTCAACAAGATAGCCAACACGAAGCTCAAGACGGTCATCAAGAAGTTCAACGCCGCCGTCGCTTCGGGCGACAAGGCAGCCGCCGAGGCAGCTTACAAGGAAGCCGTCAAGAGAGTCGACCAGGCCGCGGCCCGCGGTATCATCCACAAGAACGCCGCCGCCCACAAGAAGAGCCAGTTTACAAAGCAGCTGAACGAAATGGCCTGAGTCTTCCCCCGAAAGTTCAAGGCACAGATGCATTTCGATATAAAAAGGTCCGCAAGTCGTGCTTGCGGCCTTTTTTGTCCGCCCTGGCACCTGAAAACAACACTTTTTATTTTATTGACAAACCCCCGCAAATGAATTATAATTAACAAGTATCATTATAGTTGCTTTGACCGCGGGCTCGCCGCTGACACGCGACGGGAAAAACGCCGCAGGATCGGAAAAGCTCACCTTTCCGACTGTTTATCATAAGAGTTTATTGTTGTTTCATTTTTTCCCAGGCAAGGAGCGAAACCATGAAAATGCCAGCATCTATAAAACTATTATCTGAATTTATGTCGATTGCCGTCGTCGTGGTTTCGCTCCCGGTCTATGCATTTGCAACTGATCTCGGCGCAAACGCGGCGGGAACTGAAGGAGATGCCGAAAGTGTCTCATCAAACGCAGAAATAATTGAGGTAAACGAAAACCGCACCGCGAATGAAAAGACCTTCAGACTCACGGACGGTTCTTTTTATACGGCCCACTACGATACGGATATCCACGAAGAGGACGAAAACGGACGCTTTACAGACATAGACAACCGCCTGTACAGACAGGGCGACTCAATCTCCACGTCCAACGGCAGATACTCGTTCCCGTATAAGACCTCGGTCGATTCATCACTGTTCACACTCACCGGAAAGGAAAGCAGTGTATCTTTCTCTCTCGCAGGTGCCGCGAAAGGAATAAAAGGAGAGATCACAAATACCGAAACCGAATTTGACAAAGACGCAGATCCGCTGGAAGTACTTACAACTCTGGACAACATCCGCTCGTCGGTCATATACGAAAACATTCTCCCCGGAACGGATGTCGAATACGTCCTGTACGGGAAGAACGTAAAAGAGAACGTTATCGTCAAAGAGAGGAATCCCGGATCAGACTATACCTACACGTTCACGCTCTCCCTTGAAGGACTTGTTCCCGAAGCCGCTGACAACGGTCAGATAGACCTCGTCGATCTTGACACAGGCAACGCCGTATACTTCCTTCCCGCGCCTTCGATGCGTGACGCGGAATACGAGTTTTCGGATGCTGTATCCTATGATCTTTCCTCCG
>ONVJ01000161.1 GCA_900321265.1 uncultured Eubacteriales bacterium | reverse complement strand
CCGGCAGTCGAGATTCTCGTCGATGAACCTCTCGTAGTGCCCGAGATCGAGGTCCGTCTCCGTCCCGTCCTCGGTCACGTAGACCTCTCCGTGCTGGTAGGGGCTCATCGTGCCGGGATCGACGTTGATGTAGGGGTCGAGCTTCTGCGCGGCGACCTTCAGCCCGCGCGCCTTGAGGAGACGTCCGAGCGACGCCGCCGTGATTCCCTTGCCGAGGCCCGAAACGACGCCTCCGGTGACGAAAATGTATTTTGTCATTGTCCGCTCCTTACTGATTACTTTATTATCCCGGCCTTGGGATCACTCCCACTCGACGGTCGCGGGCGGTTTGGAAGTTATATCGTATACCACTCTCGAGATCCCGCGGCACTCATTCGTTATCCTGCCGCTTGCCCTCGCCAGCAGTTCGTAGGGCAGTCTCGCCCACTCGGCGGTCATGAAATCGTCGGTGGTGACCGCCCTGAGGGCGACGGTGTAACCGTAGGTCCTCGCGTCTCCCATGACTCCGACGCTGCGGGTATCGGTGAGCACCGCGAAATACTGCGACGCGCCGGCGCCTGGCTCGCGGTCAATCTCCTCCCTGAAGATCGCGTCGGCTTCCCTCAGAAGGTCGAGCTTCTCTCCGGTTATCTCTCCGGTGATCCTGACCGCGAGGCCGGGTCCCGGGAAGGGCTGTCTGTATACGAGCTCCCGCGGGATGCCGAGCTTTTCCCCGACCTCCCTGACCTCGTCCTTGAAGAGCTCGCGCAGCGGCTCGACGATCCTCTCGAAGCTCATCCTCGAGGGGAGCCCGCCGACGTTGTGGTGGCTCTTTATCACCGCCGAGGCGCCCTTTCCGCTCTCGACGACGTCGGGATATATCGTTCCCTGGGCGAGGATCTTCGGGTCCCCGAGCTTTTTCGCCTCGTCCTCAAAGACGCGGATGAACTCCTCGCCGATTATCCTGCGCTTCCTTTCGGGCTCGGTCACTCCCTTCAGCTTCGATAAGAACCTCTCCTTCGCGTCGACCCTGATGATGTTGAGACCGAGATCTCTGCCCAGCGCCCGCTCGACGAAGTCGCCTTCGTCCTTGCGGAGCAGGCCGTGATCGACGAAAACGCAGTGCAGCCGGCTGCCGATCGCCCGGTGCAGCAGGACTGCGGCGACAGATGAGTCGACGCCTCCCGACAGCGCCAGAAGCAGGTCCTTTCCGGCAAGCTCTTCTCTGTACCTTTCCACCGACCTCTCGATGAAGTCCTCCATCCGCCAGTCGGCCCGGCAGCCGCAGATTCCGGTGACGAAGTTGCCGAGTATCCGGCGTCCGAACTCGGTGTGGGTGACCTCGGGATGGAACTGAACTCCCCAGAGACGCCTTCCGGGATCGGCGATCGCAGCGTTTTTGCATTTCCCGGTGTGCGCGAGCGAGACGAAGCCCGCGGGCAGCGCCGATACCTGATCGGTGTGGCTCATCCAGACGACGCTCTTTTCTGGCACTCCCCTAAAGAGCTCTCCGCCGTCTGTCTCAAGGACGGTCCTGCCGTATTCCGAACCCTCCTTCGAGGGCTCCACTCTGCCCCCCTCGGTATAAGCCAGCAGCTGGTGGCCGTAGCAGATCCCGAGGACGGGGATGCCGAGCCTCAGGACTCCGGGATCGACTCTCGGAGCGCCGCCGGCGTAAACGCTGTTCGGTCCGCCGGTGAAGATGATCCCTTTGTACCCTTCGGCGGCAATGTCGGCGGCGGATACCGCGTCATACTGCTTTATCTCCGCGTATACGTGTTCGGCGCGCACCCTCCGCGCGATCAGCTGGTCGTACTGGCCGCCGAAATCAAGAACGAGTATCTTATCCACAGTCAGTCCTCCGATGCAGTCAGTCTCTTATGATTATGCTGTCACGCTCCGGCCCGACCGACACGTACTTTATCGGGCAGCCGATGGCATTTTCGATCATCTCCACGTAACTCCTCGCGGCGGCCGGCAGGTCGGTCCATTTCCGCGCGCCGGATATGTCGCACTTCCATCCTTCGGCGTATCCGATGACGGCCTCGGCGCCGTCGAGGGCGTCGGGGAAGGGGAAGCTTCCGGTCTCCTTCCCCTTTACTCTGTATCTGATGCACACCGGGATCTCGTCCATATACGAGAGGACATCAAGCTTGGTGAGGGCGATCGCGGTCGCTCCCTGCATCTTGACGCCGTAGCGCGTGGCGACAAGATCGATCGGCGCGACTCTTCTCGGACGCCCGGTCTTCGCGCCGTATTCGGCTCCCGCCTCCGTGAGGGCGTCGGCCTCCGCCCCCGTCATCTCGCCGACGAAGGGCCCCTCTCCGACGCAGGTCGAATATGCCTTGACGACGCCTATGACCTCATCAATCTTCGCGAAGGGGATACCGGCGCCGATCGGCGCGTAGGCTGCGAGGGTGTTCGATGAAGTCGTATAAGGATAGATGCCGAAATCGATGTCGCGCAGGGTCCCGAGCTGAGCCTCGAAGAGGATCTTCTTCCCGGAGGCGGAGGCTTTCTCAAGGTAATCGGTCGTGTCGCAGACAAAGGGCTTTATCTTTTCGGCGAAGCGCCCTACCCATGACATCAGCTCTTCTCCGGTCACCGCTTCGTCCCCGTAGACCCGGGTAAGAGTCAGGTTTTTCCACTCGAGCAGGTCAGTAAGGTGAGACCTGAGCTTTTCGGGGTAGAAGAGCTCTCCGGCCAGCACCGTTTTCTTCTGGTACTTGTCGGAATAGAATGGCGCGATCCCCTGCTTCGTCGATCCGTATTTTTTGTCCGCGAGCCTCGCCTCCTCAAGCCCGTCCAGTCTTCGGTGCCAGGGCAGCAGGAGCGAGGCGCGGTCGCTGATCTTCAGGTTTTCGGGCGTTATCCGGACGCCCTTCGACTCAACGTCGGCTATTTCGCACAGAAGGTTCTCGGGATCGAGGGCGACGCCGTTGCCGAGTATGTTTACGACGCCCTCTCTGAAGATCCCGGAAGGCAGAAGGTGAAGCGCGAACTTCCCCTTTTCGTTGATGACGGTATGGCCGGCGTTCCCGCCTCCCTGATACCTTACGACGATGTCGTAGTCTTCGGTGAGCAGGTCGACCATCCTGCCTTTTCCTTCGTCTCCCCAGTTGATGCCGACGATGACACAGTTGCCCATAATGATGATAATCCTCCGCGATTTGTATATTATTTTTATTTTATATGCTTGCTTTATGCGCGTTGCGCGCGTGCGCGAAACACGCCTCCGCGGGCCGCCGGAAAAACCGCCGCCGGCGGCTTTTCAAACGACCCGCTTATAGTATTTTTCGTTTCTTTTCCCGGCCTTTACACGCCGCTCGCGCCGTAGTTTGAGAGCACGCGGGCGGACGGATCGGCGACGTCGCAACCCTTCCAGCTTTTGTTCGGCATCCAGAATCCGGCTATCATCCCCGACTGTCCGGGATAGTATTTTTCAAAGATCTCCCGGTAGAGGAGAGATTCCTTCGTAAAGGGCTGAGCGTGAGAGTATCTTCCCCGCTTTTCTTCGAATTCGGCGTCGGTATATACACCTTCTGCGTATTCCTTGAGATAATCCACCATCGAATGGCCTACGGCGTCTGAAAATGCCGCCTTCTCCCGCCAAAGGATCTGATCGGGCAGATATCCGAGGCCCTCGAAGGCGTGGCGGAGCAGATACTTGCCCTTTCCGTATCTGTTGACCTTCATCCCGGGATCGAGGCTCATGACGTATGAGGCAAAGTCAAGGTCGCCGAAGGGCACCCTGGCCTCGAGAGAGTTCACCGATATGCACCTGTCGGCGCGGAGCACGTCGTACATGTGAAGCTCGCGCACCCTCTTTTCGGCCTCCTCCTGAAAGGCTGCCGGCGACGGCGCGAAATCGGTATACTTGTAGCCGAACAGTTCGTCGGAGATCTCGCCGGTCAGAAGGACGCGGACGTCGGTGGTCTCATGGATCGCACGGCAGACGAGATACATTCCGATGCTCGCCCTGACCGTCGTGATGTCATAGGTGCCGAGCAGACAGATCACCTCCTCCAGAGAGGAGATCACGTCGTCCGGCGTCATGAAGACCTCGGTGTGCTCCGAACCAATGTGTTCAGCGACCGTTCGCGCGTATTTGAGATCGATCGCGTCCTCGCTCATTCCGATGGCGAAGGTGCGGATCGGTCTTTCGCTTTTTTTCGCGGCGATCGCGCAGACGAGAGATGAATCTAGTCCGCCCGAAAGCAGGAATCCCACCTTCGCGTCGGCGACGAGGCGCTTTTTCACGCCGGCGATGAGTTTTTCCCTGATCTTCGCGCAGGCGGTCTCAAGACCGTCACCCGAGACTTCCGCGACCTTTGAGATGTCGCGATAGCAGACGAACTCCCCGTTTTTGAAGTAGTGTCCCGGGGGAAATGGCAGGATGCTTTCGCAGAGCCCGACGAGGTTCTTCGGCTCGCTGGCGAAGACCGCGGTGCCCTCTTCAGTCTTTCCCCAGTAGAGGGGGCGGATACCGATCGGATCGCGGGCCGCGATGTATTCGTCCGTCCTCCCGTCATATATCACGCAGGCGAACTCGGCGTCAAGCATCGCGAACATATCTGTGCCGTATTCGAAATACATCGGAAGGATGATCTCGCAGTCGCTGTCGCTCGCGAAGACATAGCCCTTCTTCTTCAGCTCTTCCCTTTCGGTCTCAAAGCCGTAGAGCTCGCCGTTGCAGACCGCGGCGCAGCCGTTGAGCTCGAAGGGCTGCATCCCCGAAGGGGTAAGCCCCATTATCGAAAGCCTGTGGAATCCGAGCAGGCCCTCTCCGGTCTTTATTATCCTGGTGTCGTCGGGCCCCCGCGATTTTGTCCGGGCAAAGCCCTCCGAGAAGGCCTTCCCGTCGACCGGCCCGAGACATCCGATTACAGAACACATGACGCAGACCTCCCCCTGTCCGGGGATGAAGATGAAGATGAAGATGAAAATAAAGGTGACAGATGACAGATCATCGGGATTTTACTCGACGTCCTGAAGAGCGTCGTAGCCCTCTTCGCCGGTGCGGACCTTGATCACGTTCTCAACATCGTAGACGAATATCTTGCCGTCGCCGATATGCCCGGTGTAGAGCACCTTCTTCGCCGTCTCGATGACGTCCCTGACGGGTATCTTCGACACGACGATGTCGACCTGGACCTTCGGCCTCAGGTCGGTCTCCACCGCGACGCCGCGGTAGAACTCGGTGTGTCCCTTCTGCATGCCATAGCCCATGACGTGAGACACCGTCATGCCGGTGATACCGAGCTTGCTCATCGCGTCCTTGAGCGCGTAGAGCTTCTCCTCCCTGAAGACGATCTCCACCTTCGTGAACTTGTGACCGCCGAATACCGGCTCACGCTTTACCGGGACCGCCTCTGCGACCGGCGTCGTGCCGGTGACGGCGGTGATCTGATCGCCGGTGCCGAATTCGGCGTATTTGTCGACCGCGGGCATGAAGTCGGCGTAGGCTCCGGGCAGACCGTGTTCGCTCATGTCAAGTCCGGCAAGCTCGTCGGCCGCGTCGGCCCTCAGGAAATTCAGTTTTTTAAGCAGCAGGAAGAAGAGCGTCATGGTCACCGCCGACCAGGCGACGACCGACGATATCCCCGCGGCCTGCAGCCCCAGCTGCTTCCAGCTTCCGGTATAGAAGAGCCCGGAGAGCCCCGCGGGTGCGTCGGGGTTGGCGAGAAGACCGACCGCCAGCGTTCCCCAGATGCCGTTGGCGCAGTGGACGCCGACGGCACCGACGGGATCGTCGATGTGGAGCTTCAGATCGAGCACCTCGACCACGACAACCACGAGTATGCCCGAGACAAGTCCGACGACAGACGCTCCGATCGCGTCGAAGGCGTCGCATCCCGCCGTGACTCCGACGAGTCCGGCCAGCGAGGCGTTAAGGCACATCGAGACGTCGGGCTTGCCGTTCTTTATCCAGGTGTAAACCAGCGCGGTGCAGGTCGCGACCGATGGCGCGACGGTCGTGGTGAGAAAGATGGACGCGAGCTCTGACACCGAGGTCGCGGCGGCTCCGTTGAAGCCGTACCATCCGAGCCAGAGGATGAAGACGCCCAGGGCTCCGAGCGGGATCGAGTGTCCGGGGATCGCGTTGACCTTCGTCACCCTTCCGGCCGAATTCCTCACATATTTTCCGATGCGCGGGCCGAGCATTATCGCCCCGATGAGGGCGGCGACGCCGCCGACGGTGTGTATCGCAGCCGACCCGGCGTAGTCGTGGAAGCCGATCTGAGACAGCCAGCCGCCGCCCCAGATCCAGTGGGCCTCGATCGGGTAGATGACAAGGCTTATTACCCCCGAATAGACGCAGTATGCCGAGAACTTCGTCCGCTCGGCCATGGCGCCCGAGACGATAGTCGCCGTCGTGGCGCAGAAGACGAGGTTGAAGACGAAGAAGCTGGCGTCGGTGTATCCGTCCGCCGGAGAGGCGATGAATTCTTTGAAATGGAGGAAAAGATCGAGATTCGGCCTGCCCATGAGTCCGAAGAGGGTGTCCTCCCCCATCATGAGCGTATAGCCGAGCAGCGAAAAGACGACGGTCCCGATGCAGAAATCCATCAGGTTCTTCATTATGATGTTTCCGGCGTTCTTCGCTCTGGTAAAGCCGGTCTCGACCATAGCGAAACCGGCCTGCATCCAGAAGACGAGCGCAGCGCCTATCAAAAACCAGTATTCGACAGTCATGGTTCGGTGATCCTTTGTTTTATCTTTATCTTACGCTGAAGAGTATGTCGGCGTATGTCGGGAATGGCCATGAGCTCTTGGCCGTCAGCGTTTCGGCCTCGTCGCAGGCTATCCTGAGCTCGCACATCGCGGGCAGGACGGTGTCGCGGATCGCTTCGGATTCGGAGATGATGTCTCCGGCGTCCCTGACGGCGATGATCGCGCTCTGCAGATCGTCGGTCTTTGCCGAGATGCAGTCGGCGAGGACAGAGAGCTTCTTTACGAGCTTCTTTTCATATTCGCAGGGCACCGAGGAATCGAAATCCCTCTTCGACTGCGCGTTCTTCGCGACCGAGGCGGCGAAGGAGGCGACGGCCGGCGCGATCAGCGTCCTCGCCATGTCGACCATGGTGTTCGCCTCGATTGTGACCGTCTTGCAGTAGTTCTCAAGCATGATCTCGCAGCGTGAGCGGAGCTCGTCGACGGTGAAGACTTTATGTGACGTCAGCATGTCGACGTTCTTTTTGTCGAGCAGATGCGGCATGCAGTCGGGAGTGGTGCGGTAGTTGCAGAGGCCGCGCACCTCGGTCGCCTCTTTGATCCAGGCGTCGTCGTAGCCGTTGCCGTTGAAGATTATCCGTTTGTGGTCCTTGATCGTCTCCCTGATCATATCGTGGAGTTCCGACTCGAAATCGGCGGCGCCCTCAAGTCTGTCCGCGAAGATCTTAAGGCTCTCGGCGACCGCGGAATTGAGCATTATGTTGGCACAGGCGATGCTGTTAGACGATCCGAGCATCCTGAACTCGAACTTGTTGCCGGTGAAGGCGAAGGGAGAGGTACGGTTGCGGTCGGTGGTATCGCGGTTGAATTTAGGCAGTACGTCGACCCCCAGCCTCATCTGGGTCTTCTGAGCGCCGGTGTAGGGGGTGTCGCTCTCGATCGCGTCGAGGACTCCGCCGAGCTCGTCGCCGAGGAACATCGAGATGACCGCCGGAGGCGCCTCGTTGGCGCCGAGACGGTGATCGTTGCCCGCCGTGGCGACCGAGATCCTGAGCAGATCCTGATAATCGTCGACCGCCTTGATGACGGCGCAGAGGAAGAGCAGGAACTGGGCGTTCTCATAGGGAGTCTCGCCGGGGGACAGGAGGTTCTGTCCGTCGTCGGTGGCGATCGACCAGTTGTTGTGCTTGCCCGACCCGTTGACTCCCGCGAAGGGTTTCTCGTGGAGCAGGCAGACGAGGCCGTGCCTCGCGGCGACCTTCTGCATCATCTCCATGGTCAGCTGGTTGTGGTCGGTGGCGATGTTGGTGGTGGTGTAGATGGGTGCCAGCTCATGCTGGCAGGGGGCGACCTCGTTGTGCTCGGTCTTGGCCATGATGCCGAGCTTCCAGAGCTCCTCGTTGAGCTCCTCCATGAAGGCGGCGACCTTCGGCTTGATCGCGCCAAAGTAGTGGTCATCCATCTCCTGTCCCTTGGGAGGCTTCGCGCCGAAGAGCGTTCTGCCGCAGAAGCGGAGGTCGGGTCTTGCGTCGTACATCTCCTTAGTGATGAGGAAGTACTCCTGCTCGGGACCGACCGAGGACACGACTCTCTTTGCGGTATCGTTGCCGAAGAGCTTCAGGATGCGCAGCGCCTGGCGGTTGAGCGCCTCCATCGAGCGGAGAAGCGGTGTCTTCTTGTCCAGCGCGTGCCCGCCGTATGAGCAGAAGGCGGTCGGGATGCAGAGCGTCTTTCCTTTTATAAAGGCGTAGGAGGTCGGATCCCAGGCGGTGTAGCCGCGGGCCTCGAAGGTCGCGCGCAGGCCGCCCGACGGGAAGGAGGAGGCGTCGGGCTCGCCTTTGATGAGTTCCTTCCCCGAGAATTCCATGATCACGCCGCCGTCGGGAGAGGGAGCGATGAAACCGTCGTGCTTTTCGGCCGTGATGCCGGTCAGCGGCTGGAACCAGTGAGTGAAATGGGTCGCCCCCTTTGCGACCGCCCAGTCCTTCATCGCCACCGCGACCGCGTCGGCGACCGACGGGTCGAGCTCGGCGCCCTCGGCGATAGTTTTTTTCAGTGAAGAATAGACCTTGGCCGAAAGTGTCGCCTTCATGACTCTGTCGTCAAACACCATGCTGCCGAAATAATCGGATACCGTTTTCATTTTTTTACTCCGTTCCGCCGCTTTTTTGCGGCATTTATCTTCTTTTTTTGTTTTTTGCGTTCTTCCCGTCGCCGGGAGAGCCCTCCGTCGACCGATAAAGGCGCCTCCCATGAATGAACATGAAAGACGCCTTTGCCTTTATCAAAATATTATCGTTATATTTGATTGTCCGGTCCCGGACCGCTGTCCCGGTCAAATAAAGAAAAACCGCCTTTGAACCCCACCGGTTCAAAGACGCCTTTGCCTTCAACGACGAATATTATAAACCCTCCGCCGCAGTTTGTCAAGAGGTTTTTTAAAAAAACTAAAATTTCACCGAAGGTTGGTTCTCATATGGATGATATGATAATCAGTCGGACGGAAGCAAAAAAGATCGGCAACTGTAACGGTTTCCCGGCCGTGACAGTTGCGGTGGTGCTAAAATAGTCTGACTTTTTTAGCACCACCGCAGAATCTGCGGACAGGATACCGCAGATTCTGCTCGAGAATTGCGGTTTTTGCCGCAATCTGCTTCGTTATTTACTGAAAATTGGGCAAAAACGCCGCGGTCTCGCGGCGAGCAATTGCTCGTCGGCTTGTTAAGAAACTCGCGTAGCGAGTTTTTTAACAGCCTCTTTTTTCGTTATATTAATATATTCTCTTCTTAAAAAGGTTCTGATGTTGTGGAGTAGACAAGCACATTTTCTCCGCCATATCTGCCATCTACCTCGCAAAT
>ONVJ01000158.1 GCA_900321265.1 uncultured Eubacteriales bacterium | reverse complement strand
CAAGGTCTCCTTCCATCCGGGACACGTCCACCGTCTCGGAAGGATATATGACGAAGACTCTCCCCGCGGTCTCGAGCCCATCCAGCTCATCGCATTCGCGGTCGTATTCGGCCATGCACCAGGCAAGTTTTTCGGCAAAAGCAGGATGAGAACTGTAGAAGCTGAGCGCCGCGCGGTTCCTTCTTCCGCCGGTCCTGAATCCCCTGCATCTTGTTCTGATTACGACGATTTTTTCTGATCCGGAATCGATCGCACGGCGGAATGGTATCGCGCAGGAGCAGCCTCCGTCGAGATAATGAAGGCCGTCGATCGGCACCGGAGGCGAAATGAAGGGCATTGTCGCCGAGGCTCTGATCGAAAGCATGATGTCGGTGCAGGAGCCTTTTTCGAAGAATACCGTTTCGCCGTTCTCAAGACAGGTCGCGACTGCGGTAAAATTGCGCGCAGGACTGTCGAATCTCTCCCTGTCGAAGGGCTCGAGTATCCCTCTGTCCTCGGTCAGAAAGCCGACGTCAAGGATGCTGCCCGAATTCAGCAGCGCTTTCGGGCCGATATACCTGCTGTCATGTCTGTAGCCGAGGTTGATCCTGGCGGATCTGCCGATCTGGCCTGAAAGATAGTTCACACCGGCCAGAGCTCCGGCGGAAACACCGATCACCGATCTGAAATTCAGCCCTCTCATCATCAGGACGTCGAGAACGCCCTGGGTATATAGTCCGCGGAAGGCGCCTCCCTCAAGGACGAGACATCCTTCGGTGACATTTTCTCCAGCTGATCCGGACGGTATGCCGTCAGATCCTGAATATGCTTTTTTTGTCATTGGCAGAGTATGGGTTCAGCCAGGAGGGGCAGGATTGCTCCTCCTGGCTGAAAAAACAGGGGAAAAGATCAGTTGCTGTAAAGCTCCATTATCGCTTCCAGCTGAGGCGCGATCGTCTGCGACTTTCCTGAGATCTTCCTGATCCAGCCGGTGCCTCCGCTGAAGATGCAGTTTCTGAAATCGGGATAGTAGTTGTCAAGCGAGTAATTGTACATTCTTCCAAGGTCAAATACGACACCGTCGCGGATGTAATCGTACATCTTGGAGGATACATTGTCAAGCGAGTATCTCGTCTTCATGGTGACCTCAAAGATCGCCGGAGTGACGATCCTGTAGGCGTGAGATGCCTGTGCCTCAAGTACGGCGGAAGCTTCTTTGATATACTGGCTCTTCGAATTGATGGCGTAGATCTGATAGGGGTATCTGATGTTCGTGATGTATCTGTCCTGGTTCTCGTCGAATTTCGGCGTCGGGAGGATGCCGTATCCGAAGGAGATGTCTTTGCCGTTGGATGAGTTGGTGATTATAAAAGTACCGTCGGTAATGAAGAGCGAGTGACCGGCAAAGAAGATGGCCTTTTCATCGGCGGATGTGCTTGAATGGTGGAATGTTTTGGTTCCCGCGATGGTGGCAAGCTTCGTTATGATGGTGTCGGTCTTCTCGCCAAGGAAATCGTCAGACAGCTTGAGGTTCCCTTCGCCGTCCTTGTCGATCGAAATGACTCCGCAGGAATTGAGGAAGGCGTCGCAGCAGGCATTGTACATAACGATGCCGAATGTATCGTTTGCGTTGACCGCGCCGTCGCCGTCGTCCTTGTAGTAGTCCTTGACGATCTCGATCAGCTTGTCGATCGTCCAGCCTCCGCTGTTGGCGACCTCCTCAAGGTTGTAACCGAAAACGGCATCGTTCCAAAGGTCTCTGTTGTAGTAAAAAACGCTCATCATCCAGAGCACGTTGGTGGAGATGTCTCCGGTCGCCATCAGCAGCTTGCCCTTGATCGTGAGTTCCGAAGTAACCGATTTCGGCCACCAGGGCTTGTCAAAATCAAGATATTCGGTCTCGTACAGATCCTGAAGGAAGCCCCTCATCGAAAGGAGGGGTATCGTGCGGCTGTAGGAACCGTAGATCGCGTAGAGGTTGTCGCCCGAGTCATAGTCGGTCTGAGCCGCGGTGCAGTATTCCAGCTGATTTCCGTCGTTGCCCTTGACGCCGTTGTACTTGAGAGCAACGTTCAGCCTGCCTTCGGTGGTCAGGTTCCTCTTCCAGATGGCGTCGTTGACCTGTTCTCCGTTTTCCTCTTCAACGAAGAACTCGGGATTGGATACCTTGCTGTCGTAGAGAGTCCAGATCTCGATCCCTCCGAAATCAAGCTTTTCGGGAAGAGAGTCCTTGAGATATCCTTCTTTGTCATAGAGACTTTCGGTCTCGTCCGACTGAACCTCGGCAGCTGTGGCTGCCTCGGTGGTCTCGTCGGTTTTGTTCTGCTCTCCGGCGCAGGCAACAAAGGCCGCCGCCGTCATCAGAAGGGCCAGTATAAGCGCGGCGATTTTTTTCAGGGTCACGGGGGATGTCCTCCTTGATTTCAATTTTATCATTTATAATTTATTTTATATCACAAAAAGACCTGTTTGTCAACAGAAAAAACAAGCAGAAGCGCAGGTTTTTCCCTCCGGGCGACATCTGCTCCGCGTTTTCGACACCATCGGCGCGCTTAAGAGGCGCATCGGAGCAGGCAGCTTTGATACGGAACTGTTTTCTTATTTTTCTTATTCCGTTCTTTTTATCGCTT
>ONVJ01000157.1 GCA_900321265.1 uncultured Eubacteriales bacterium | reverse complement strand
CCCTTCGAGACCGTCTGGCGCGAATACAGAGAAAAAAAGATTGACAAAAAGATATAACAGGGTTATACTAATATAATTGCAAAGAGGGTAAAAACCGCCGCGCGGGTTCATTGACCTGCCTGTCAGAAGGCACTCCTTCCCGGCGCGCTTACTGCTGATAAATGAATTTATATAAAAATACCGAAAGGAAATGACGGCATGAATCAGACCAAGGAAAAAAAGCTGAAGAAGATCGCGAAAAACATCCGTCTGGGCATCCTCGAAGAGGTGCACGCGGCGTCGTCGGGCCATCCCGGCGGATCGCTGTCGATCGCGGACATCCTCGCGTATCTGTACTGGGAGGAGATGAACGTCAGACCCGACGAGCCCGACTGGGCGGACAGAGACAGACTCGTTCTCTCCAAAGGGCACACCGCGCCGGCGATATACGCCGCGCTTGCTGAAAAGGGATATCTCCCCAAGGAGGACCTGAAGGGCTTCCGTCAGATCGACTCCTATCTCCAGGGGCACCCCGACATGAAGCACACACCCGGAGTCGACATGACTACCGGATCGCTCGGACTGGGTGTCTCGGCTTCCGACGGAATGGCGCTCTCCGCCAAGGTCGCGAAGAAGGACTACCGCGTCTACGCCATCGTCGGCGACGGCGAATCGGAGGAGGGCCAGGTCTGGGAGGCCGCCATGTTCGCCGCCCACTACAAGCTTGACAACCTCTGCTGGATCCTCGATCTCAACGGACTGCAGATCGACGGAAAGATCACCGACGTCATCGATCCCACCCCTCACGACAAAAAGTTCGAGGCCTTCGGCTGGAACGTGCTCCGCGCCGACGCCCACGACTTCGCGTCGCTCGAGGCCGCCTTCAAGGCCGCGAAAAAATGCAAGGGCAAGCCTTCGGTGATCATCGCCGATTCGATAAAGGGCAAGGGCGTGTCCTTCATGGAAAACCAGGTCGGCTGGCACGGAAAGGCTCCGAACGACGAGCAGTACGCGGCCGCAGTCGCCGAGCTCAACGCGGCTGAATGATCAGGGAGGAGAATGAAGAAAATGGCAGACAAGATCGCAACAAGAGAAGCATACGGCAACGCTCTCGCCGAATTCGGAGAGAAGTATGATTTCGTCGTGCTCGACGCCGACCTCGCCGAGGCCACCAAGACCGGCGTCTTCAAGAAGAAATTTCCCGACAGGTTCTTTGACTGCGGCATAGCCGAGGGCAACATGGTGTCGGTCGCCGCCGGCATCGCGACCACCGGGATGAACGTTTTCTGTTCCTCCTTCGCGATGTTCGCCGCCGGACGCGCCTTCGAGCAGGTCCGCAACTCGATCGGATATCCCCACCTCAACGTAAAGATCGGCGCGACTCACGCCGGCATCTCGGTCGGAGAGGACGGAGCCACCCACCAGTGCCTGGAGGACATCGCTCTCATGAGAACGATCCCCGGCATGGTCATCATCAATCCCGCCGACGCCGTCGAGGCCAGAGCGGCGGTCGAATGGGCGCTCAACTACAAGGGCCCAGTCTACCTGCGTTTCGGACGCCTTGCCGTCCCGGTGATCTTCGACAGGGAAAAATACGTCTTCGAGATGGGCAAGAACACCCGCCTCACCCGCGGAAGGGACGTCACCATCTACGCGAGCGGACTTACCGTCGGCATATCGCTCGACGCCGCGAAGCTGCTTAAGAAGGAAGGCATCAAGGCCCGCGTCGTCAACGTCGCCACTATCAAGCCGATCGACGAGGCCGAGATAATCTCCTCCGCGAAGCAGACCGGCGCGATCGTCACCGTCGAGGAGCACAACGTCATCGGCGGACTCGGCGAGGCCGTCTGCGGCGTGACCGCCGCCAACTGCCCGGTGCCGGTGATCAGAGTCGGCACGAACGACGTCTTCGGAAAATCCGGTAAGGTCCCGGCTCTGCTCAAGGAGTACGGACTCACCGCCGAGAACGTCGCCGAAAAGGCGAAAGAAGCCCTGGCGCTCAAGAAGAAGCTCGCGAGAAAATGAATGCGCGTCCGCTGAGACTGGGGGCCGCCTACCACGGCAACCGGATGCCGCACCACGCCGCGGAGGACTTCCGCGACATGGCTTCGCACGGAATGGACCTCGTCGTCCACACCTTCTCGCACACCGACTGGGACCGCCACAGCGAGGTCGTCTCGAGGCTGATCGGGATGTCTGCCGACGCGGGGCTCGAGTCCTGGGTCGACAACTGGGGCCTGGGAGGCCCTCCGGGTGACAAATCCTTCTTCCTCGCGCTGCATCCCGAAGCCCACGTGATAATGTCGGACGGAACGCCCGACCCGGTCCGCGCCTGCGTCAACAGCCCCGCGTTCAGACAGTTCACGAGGGACTGGATCGACACCGTATACCGCATCGGCGGACGGACGATATTCTGGGACGAGCCCCATCTGCCGGGAAAGACCGCCGGAGACAAAAGGTACTACGGCTGCACCTGCCCGATATGCAGGGAGAAGTTCGAGAAGAAGTACGGAAGGCCGATGCCGGAGTCGCCCGATGAGGACACCGCGGATTTCGGATCCGACCAGATCGCCGGATATTTCGCCGAGATGACCGAATACAGCCACTCAAAGGGCATGAAGAACGCCGTCTGCGTGATGATCGGCACCTACGGGATGAGCCTGTCCCAGGCCGACAAGATCGCGTCGCTGCCCTATATGGACAACATCGGATCCGACCCCTACTGGGTGGGAAAGAAGAAAAAGGACCCGGATTTCGACGTGTACGGCTTCGTCAGAAGCGAATCCGAAAAGAATCTCGCCATCTGCGAAAGGTTCTCGAAGGATCACAACCTCTGGCTGCAGACATATTCGAATCCCCGCGGCCTCGAGGAGGACATCATAACCGCGGCCGAGGCGATCTACGACGCCGGCGGACGCACGGTGATCGCCTGGGGATACTACGGGAGCGAGTCGAACAACTACGGAGCCGAGAATCCCGTAGTCACCTGGTCCAGATGCTGCGAGGCGATGGCGAGACTCCGCGGTTTCGAGCGCGACAGGCTGCTCGCGGAGCGCCGCGCGGCCTACGGTATGAAAAAATGATACACTTATTCAGGAAAAGAGAAAAGAAAAAAATGATTGCCACAAAAGAGACCGTCATCGGCGATCTTCTCGACTATGAGCCCGAAGTCGCTCAGTTCTTCCTCGCCATAGGCATGCACTGCCTCGGCTGCCCGGTATCCCGCGGCGAGTCGATCGAGGAGGCCTGCGCCGTCCACGGCACAGACGCCGAAGAGCTCATAGCTGCGATAAACGAGTATCTCGGGAAGAAAGAAGAAGACAGCAAAAAGAAGGCCTGAGGCCTTAAAAAAGGAGGCGCGGAAAAGGATCATGCTTTTTTCGCCCTCCGTTTTTTAACTGTCGGGAGGATACGACCTTGAAATTCAGAACAATATGCGGGCGCGCGCTGCGCGCCGCGCTTTCCGTCCTCGTCGCGGCGCTCCTCATGCCGGTATGTCTCCTGATCGGAGCGGTGTCGACGTCGCTTTCAGAGACGAAGATCGACGGAGAGACCTCGAGGGAGAGCAAAGAGATATATCCCGGCGTCATAAGCACGCATTTTACGCTGGGCAGCGGCTCGAAATTCGGCCAGCAGGACTTTACCGTCGTCGAGTTCGATCCGGCACAGCCCGATCTCTACTTCGACGTCCTCCCGGGCGGCAGCTACGCGAACAACCTGAAAAAGGTGACGACTCAGGCGGCCGCCTTCGACGAACGGGCCGACCGGAGCGTCATCTGCGCCGTCAACGGCGACCTCTGGATGACCGAGGCGCACTCGAGGAACAACGGCAGCTCCTACAAGGGCTACACAGATCCGGTGACGACGAAGACATATACCGTCACCCGCGGCTTCAATATGTACGACGGAGAGATCTGGAGCTCGGCGCAGATAAAGGAGGAGACTCCCTATGAGGGGGATTTCTACGCCTTCGGCATCACCGACGACGGCGTCGCCGTGCTTGGCAGGCCGCTGGTCGGCATCGAGATCGAGACGCCCTCGAAGACGGTCAAGGCGGACGGACTCAACCGTCTGCCGGCGAACGACGCGCTCATCATCTACTCCGACAAGGCTGCGTCGAAGAACTACGCCCTCGACGATGCGTATGAGATCATAATCGACTGCGATCCCTATACCGTAAGGCACGGCGAGGTGATCAAAGGAAAGGTGACATCGATAACACAGCCGGGCGGAGAGAGGGCCGCCTTCGCCGAGAACAGACTCGTTCTGACTGCGAGAGGAAGCAAGGTAAAACTGCTTGAAGGCATCGCCGCCGGCGACGAGATAACCGTGAAGATCACCGTCACCGACGCCCTCGGGAACGACTCGATCTGGCAGCGGATGAGGAACGCCGTAGGCGGACACATCCCGGTCATCATCGACGGAAAGAGCACCGGCAACTCGAATTCGACCAACTACCCGATGACGGTGCTCGGCCTTACGAACACCGGAAAGGTCATAATGCTCTGCAACGACGGCAGACAGAGCGGATACAGCGTCGGAATAAAGATAGGCGACCTCGACGACATCTGCAGGACGCTCGGCATCGCCACCGCCTTCATACTCGACGGCGGCGGAAGCGCGACGATGGTGCAGAAGGAGGACAGCGGCTTCAGGATCGTCAACCGCCCGAGCGACGGCTCGGAGAGATCGGTCGTCAACACCGTGGTGCTGTCTGCCGGCCCCGAAAAGAGCCTTGCCGGCGAGTTTTACGGGAAGGCGGAATACGGCTTCGACAGCGAGAGCGAGCTTTCGCTCATAACCGACAAAGTCAGAGCCGAGGTCTCGCTGCGTGACGGCGCTCTCTTTATCGAGAATACGGGCGAGCGCAACCAGCACGTCTTTTTCGGCGTCAGCGGGCTGTCCACCGACGATTACAAATATATCGTGGTGAGATACAGGCCAGACTGGACGAGAGAGGAAAAATACAATCTCGGGCTCTATTTCGCCGTCGGGGCGGTCTACAAGCCCTCCGACGATTTTCTGAGGGTGCTTGACTATTCGGCCGGCGAGCCCGACGCGGAGGGATACGTCACGCAGACGGTCGATCTCTCGAAGGCATCCAAATGGACCGGCTCGATACACGGCATCGAGCTCAACGTCAACGAATATACCGATCGGGGGAACATCGGCGAGGGAACGCTGATCGACCACATCGGTTTTTACAGGACCGCCGAAGAGGCCGAGGCGGCTGCCGCCGCGCTGATCAGGCAGGAGGAAACGACCGGCGCTCCCGTATCTTCGGAGGAGACATCCACGGACTCCGGCGCCGGACCTGCCGGCGGCTGCAGAAGCTTTTCGGCCTGTGCCGCGCTTGCCGTCCTGCCCGCCGCCGCGGCCTGCGCCGCAGCGTCTGAGCTCGGAAAGAGAAAAAGAAGAATAGGATGAGACCGTAGAAATCAGGAAAGCGTATACGAAGGGTTTAAAAAAAATTAATCGAAAAAATGAAATATTGCGGCTAAAACACAGTCTATAAGCAGTGAAGGGAGGGGGATTTCATGAAAGATGATAAGATCATGGACAAATTGTTGTCCAGAGATGAAAGCGCTCTCTCCGATATCAGATCAACTTATGGGAAATATCTGTTCAGAACGGCATCGAACATTCTGTCAGATGAGACGGAATGCGAGGAATGTCTTGACGACGCATTGATAGAGGCCTGGAAGAGAATACCTCCTCAGAGGCCGGACAATCTCGGCGGATGGCTTTCTGTGATCGTTCGAAATCGAGCGCTCGAGAAGCTTAAGATGGCAGGAAGGGATAAGCGTATGGCCAACAGTATGACAGTATCACTGTCAGAGATCGGGGATGTCATTGCCGATGAACAAGATATCGATGCCGACCGTCTTTACGGGATTATCGAAAAGTTCCTTTCGGGCGTCAGCACAGAACAAAGAAAGGCTTTTGTTGGAAAGTATTATTTTTTTGAGCCTTCCGCGAAAATTGCCTTGAAACTCGGAACTTCAGAAAAACGTGTCAACCTTATCCTTTTCAGACTCAGGAAAAAACTGAGAAAAATCCTTGAGGAGGAGAAAAGATCGCTGTGAAGACCGATATTTTCCTGTCCGCGATGAACAGGCTTGATGAAAGCTTAATTAACGAATACGCCTGCACGACACCTCGGCGCAGGCGGATCTTGCGCTATGTCGCTGTCGTCGCCGCGATATTGTTTACGGTTGCCGCTCTAACCGCCGTGGCTGTCTTAATTGCCCGAAGGCAGGTGCCCGGCGTTCCGGATGATACCGAAGCGGGAAGCGGCACTATTCCTTCCGGAGATATCTCTTCTGTGGCTCAGGCGTATGAAGTTACCGGTTTCTGGCTGTCATCCGACGGATGCGCGGTCCTCTGTCTCTATTCCGATTTTTCCTATGAGCATATCGAGATGGGAAATGCCGAGAGCGGCGGCGAGACCGGCAGATATGAACTGAGCGATTCCATGCTTCTTCTTTCCGCCTCTTCAGGGGAGGAAAAGGTTTATACCGTAGAGGAAGACCGTCTGGTCCCTGACAGCGGAGAAAGGGCGGTCTTCACCTCAAGATCGGATGTGTTTCCAGTAGGTTTCGCCGCTTCTGTCATCAGCGGTCTATGGGCGGATTCCGGCGAAACTGCATCGGGTGAACCTAAGGAATTTGCAATCTATTTTTCGGGCAGCGGGATCGCTCAGATACTGAGACCGAACGAAGTATTTCTGACGAACGCCACTTATTCTTTTGACGGACGCACGATCGTTGTCGATGACGGCGTCTCAGAGTACTCTTTCAGAATAACAGGCGGAATGTCGATAATGCAGACCGAACCGGTCTCCCGACCGCTTTCACGTATTGAAGGAAGAGCAAGTCCGGGAATACAGACAGACTTCGGCGCCGTTCTTGCGGTGACGTCGAGGATCGCTTCATTTTCGAACGGAGGCGGCACCGCTTTTGCGGACCGCGAAGGTCTGTTTGAGAACGCCGTCGAGATAAGCGTATCGACGCCCCCGGATGTCTCCGCGTTCTCGATGCGTGGCGTTCTTTCCTGTTCTCTTTACACCACGGGCGGGGAAGTTATGTACGAAAACGCCGCAGAGCCTGTTTTCCCCGGAGAAGGAGATTACTTTCTGATACTTGATGTGCGTAATAACGTCGGGAATTTCTCGTATGATGTCGAATACTGTTTTAAAGTCCGGTATTACTCACAGATCACGGAGCCGGTATACGAGGATTTTACATATCATTCAAGTCTCACATCGGTGGTTATAACCGGATATAAAGGAACGGAAACCGAAATCGCGATTCCCGAAAAGATCAACGGGGTTAAAGTCTCCGGCATCGGCGCAGGGGCTTTCGAGTACAGCGATATTGTTTCGGTAACGATACCGGAGTCTGTGAGAGAGATCGGCGCGGGAGCATTTGCGAACTGCACCCTGCTTGAGAGGGTCAATTCCGAACTTTCCGGGACAGCGGAAATTCCGTCCGGAGTCAGATCTCTGGGAATTTACGCATTCGCAGGATGTACATCGCTGACTTCTCTGACCGGCGGCAGCCCTTCTCTCGTCACATATGTGTCCGCGTTCAGCTGGTGCACTTCTCTGAAAAATATAGATCTGACCGCAAAAGTGCTCCAGAATGACAGCTTTTCGGGCTGCACGGCGCTTGAGAGTGTCTCGCTGCACGGGACGGAGACGATAGCGTATGCCTTTGAATGCTGCCCGGTTTTAAGAAAAATTGAGCTCGGCAGCGGATTGAAGGGTCTGATGCTCGGGGATCTTCCGGCTCTTGAAGAGCTGGTTATACATTCTTCAAAAGAAGAATTTGAGTCGGCGGGAGTGTTTGTTCCGGAGAAAATTCGCCGGATGATACTTGAACGGTACGGATTCGACTGTTACGGCGGATCAGGTCCGGCAGACCAGAGCTTTGCCGTATGGACGTCATCCGACGGTTCGATTATCTTTTGGACGGGACGGTTGGAAACCGGAGGAATGACTGTCTTTGTCGAAGAATACGGAACAGTTTTCCGAGACGCCGGTTTGATCAGACAAGGTGAAACAGAGATCCCGGTATATTTCAGTTGGGATTCCGAAGGACGCGTAGGCGTATATGCGCTTGATAAGCTGTCACCGGAAGATCTCATGCAAAGCCCCATGGAAAGAAGAAAAGCGGATGATCCCGTTTTTTCCGGGCGCTTTTATGTGATGAAAAACAGGGTGTTTTTTGTTCCTGAAAAGCAGGGCGGCAAGACCGCGCCTGAATACACGGAAATACTGTATGCGCTTCCTGACCGCATTGAATTTTTCCGAGACCGCAAAGATACCGGATGGGAAATACTCTGTAACAGACTGATCCGCGAAGATAATAAAATCTTTGCGGAATCTACCGACGGAAAACGCGTGGAATATCCACGACAGGAAGGCTGCTTCTTTGGAATAACTTCTGCAGGGGGGGAGAGCAACTGTTCCGCGGTGTTTGTCGAGACAGGCAACAGAAAACCGCTGCTGGTAATATTTGATTTTGAAATCGGAGAGTTTATTGAAACCGGTGCGCTGAGCGAGTAGCTGACCGGTATAGTCGGCGGAACGGCTTACGCCTCGTGTATTCAAAAGGAAGGCGAGGACTATATCATTCTGGTATGTCAGCATAGTCTGAGCATGCTGAGAAGAGATTATTATGTGTGCACTTTGCGGCAGGATGGATCGGTCACCGCAAGGCTGATTTCTTCGGAAGAAAAAGCCGATTCTCAGTCGGGGCCGGAATTGTTTTACGGAACTGACGGCAGGCTCTTTCTAAAACTCAAAGACGGAAATCTGGTCTATGACACCTCTCTGCGCGACTGGATTCCCTGAAGCCGGATAAAAAACCGCAAAGGCAAAGAATGACGCACCGGGCGCAGGTGAAATTACGCTTGATGCGTCATTGCTTTTTTACAACGTTCCGGCAACAGCCAATTGAACAAAATTAAGAAATATATTCGTTGACTTTTTTTATTTTTGTATTATAATAAACATAGGAGTATTATAATCTATCGTTTTTTCAACCGATTCAGGGCAAGGGGGACACTCTGTTATGAAACCGTTTATTGAAAGGATCATATCTCTTTTCCTGGTTTTGTTCCTTCTGACTGTTTTTTTG